>JBBQII010000534.1:0-3543 GCA_038324795.1 Gemmatales bacterium | reverse complement strand
AGGCCGACCACGGGTTGCCCTTGTAGTCCTGTCCCGGCAGATACATGAACTCGATGGTCGGTGCCGTCTTCGCGATCTTTACGTCGGGCAGCAGATCCGCGGTCGACTTCAGGAAATCATCCGACGTGTCAACGACGTGCTGCTTCCCGCCCGGCAGTTTCGGCGGGTAGACCATCTCTTCCTTTACGACCTTCTTCTTTTCCTTTTGCTGGGCCGCCAGATCGGGCTGAGCGATACACAGCAGCAGGCCGACACCGGCGACCAGTGTCAGGCCGATCGTTGCGCGAAGTTGCTTCACGGAGTTGCTCCATTGTGGGAGGGTTGAACCGGCAGAGCCGTACTTTACCCGTTGGCGAGGTCCTTCGCCATCAATTCGTTGATCCGGCGAGTGAATCCCGCGAGGTCCTTCAACTTCGATCCTTCGGCAATCACTGCCTGCTCGTACAGCAGCCTTGCATTCGATTCGACACGCGGGTCGTTGGCACTGCGTGCGTACAACGTCTGAAGTGCCAGCACGGCCGGGTGCTCGGCATTCAGTTCGAGGACACGCTTGCTGTCGGCACCGGGTTCGCGGTTCATGCGCCGCATCAGGCGTTCGAAGTGGGCCGACATCGCCGCCCCGTCGGCCACCAGGCATGACGCGCTTTCCTTGAGCCGCGACGAGAGACGCACATCGTTGACTTCCGTCAGCTTTTCCTTGAGGAATGCCAGCAGGCCGGCGAAGTCCTCGGCATTGGCCGGCTTCGCGTCGGTCACGCTGGAATCGAGATCGCCGCGATCGACCGGCGACAGTTTTTTGTCCTTGAACTTTCCCAGCGACGGAATCATGAACTCGTCGATCGGTTCGGTCAGCAGCAGGACGTTCCAGCCCTTGGCGCGGAACAGTTCCAGCAGGGGCGATTTCTCGATCACTTCACGGCTTTCGCCGATCAGGTACCAGATGTCGGTCTGCTCGGCCGGCATCGTTTCGACGTACTGCTCAAGCGAGATCAGCTTGCCCGGTTCGGTGTTCATCGATTCGAACAGCAGCAGGTTGGCGAGGGCATCGCGATTCGTGAAGTCGCGGTTGATGCCGTCCTTCAGCATCACGCCCAGGTCCTTGAAGAACGTGACGTACTTGTCGAACTCCGTGTTCTTCATCGCCTCGAGGCCTTCGAGGACGTTGCGAACGACGTTCTTCTGAATGCGTTCCAAAAGCGGATTCTGCTGCAGGATCTCGCGCGAGATGTTCAGCGGCAGGTCGCTCGAATCGACGATACCGCGGACGAAACGCAGGTACACCGGTAGCAGTTCCGTGCATGATTCCATGATCAACACGCGCTGGATGTACAGCTTCAGGCCCTTCGGTTCCTCGTACTCGAAGGAAAACGGCTTACGCGAGGGGATGAACAGCAGCACCTTGAACTCGGTGCGGCCCTCGGCGGTGTAATGGATCACCTTCGCTGGCGCTTCGCTGTCCTCGGAAATCTGCTGGTAGAAGGCGTTGTACTCCTCCGGCGTAATCTCGATCGGCGAGCGCAGCCAGATTGCCTTGCGGCTGTTGAGCGTTTCTTCCACCTGAACGGTCTGGTCGTCTTCCTTCTTCTCGACATCCATCACAATGGGATGTTCGATGAAGTCCGAGAAGCGCTTGACCAGCGAACGCATTTCCCACGTGTCGAGAAACTCTTTCGCATCGTCCTTCAGATGCAGCGTGACGTCGGTTCCGCGCGTCGGCTTCACCCACGATTCGATGCTGAACTCGCCCTGCCCGTCCGATTCCCAGCGGACGCCGTCTTCGGGTGAACCGGGCGGACGAGTGAGGACCGTGACCTTGTCGGCCACCATGAACGCGGAGTAGAAGCCGACGCCGACCTGGCCGATCAGGTCGGGGCGGGTGCTTCCTTCCTGCTTGGTAAGACTGTCAAGAAAAGCGCGCGTGCCGGAACGGGCGATGGTGCCCAGGTTCTCAATGACCGCTTCGCGCGACATGCCCGTGCCGTTGTCGCTGATCGTCAGCGTATTGGCGGCCTTGTCGGCGGTAATCTTGATCTTCCAGTCCTTGTTGCCTTCCAGACGGTCGTCGTTCTCGAGCGAATCGAAGCGCATTTTGTTGATCGCGTCACTGGCATTGCTGAGCAGTTCGCGAAGGAAGATTTCCTTGTGCGAGTACAGCGAATGCGTGATCAGATGAAGCAACTGCTTCAGTTCGGTGCGGAACTCCATCTTCGACTTGACCGCCTCGCTCATCGATTGCTCCTCCGGTGATGACTTAAGGTTCAATAGGGGAATGATAGGGATAGTCGATGCTAAGGTGAATTCGCATGATTTCCGGCACGGATCGGCTTGAGTGTTGGAAACGAACCCGGTAGAGTGCGCCTATGAGTAATGTTCTTGAGATCGAAGACGCGGTGAAGGGGCTGGGTCGCGGCGATCTCGCGAAGTTCCGCGACTGGTTTGCCGAGTTCGACTTTGACGCGTGGGACCGTCAGATCGAAGAAGACGCTGCCGCGGGCCGGCTGGATGCTCTGCTCGCAGAGGCGAATGCCGACATTCTGTCCGGACGGTGCGAGTCCCTTTGAGACACCGTGCCACTCCGAAATTCTGGGCCTTGTACCGGGCACTTCCTGATGAAGTCAGGGAACTTGCAGATCGAGCGTTTGAACTTCTCAAAGCGAATCCGAAACATCCCTCCATTCATTTCTAGCCTATCGGTCCGCTCTGGTCGGCACGCGTCGGCCAGCACTACCGTGCCTTGGCAAAGAAAGACGACAACGAGTTCACATGGTTCTGGATCGGTACGCATGCCGAGTACGACTCGCTGATTTCGCGGTGACGCCGCCTATAATGGCGTTGTGACTACTCCATCACCGTTCCACTCACTCACGTTCGACAACGCCTACGCGCGCCTGCCATCGGCGTTTCACGACCGCGTTGCACCGACACCGTTGAACAAGCCTTTCCTCGTCGCTATCAACCCCGATGCGGCGGCATTGATCGGTCTTGAGGCAACCACGGCCGTATCTGCGGAATTTGTGGACGTCTTTGCTGGAGTAACCCCTCTCTCCGGCGGCGAACCGGTGGCGATGCGGTACTCCGGCCATCAATTCGGCCACTATGTGCCGCAGTTGGGCGACGGCCGGGCGATTCTGCTGGGGCAGGTTCGCAACAGCTGCGGTGAACGTTGGGATCTGCACCTGAAGGGTGCAGGCCAGACGGCATTCTCCCGCATGGGCGATGGCCGGGCGGTGCTGCGTTCCTGCATCCGCGAATACCTGTGCGGCGAGGCGATGCACGGACTGGGCATCCCAACGACGAGATCACTATGCATCATCGGCAGTGAAACGCCCGTCTACCGCGAGACGCTCGAACGCGGGGCCACACTGGTGCGCATGGCGCAATCGCACGTGCGCTTCGGCAGCTTTGAGATCTTCCACCACCGAAATGAAGTCGACAATCTGCGCACGCTCACCGAGTATGTGATCGAGCATGACTATCCCGAGTTCGCTGGTCAGGAGGATCGGTACCTACGGATGTTCGCCGAGGTGGTCCGCAGAACGGCCG
>JBBQII010000533.1:0-3552 GCA_038324795.1 Gemmatales bacterium | reverse complement strand
TGGGATTTCGACGAGGCCGACACCGTTGCCATCGAACCGGCACCGATCGCGCGTTACCATCGTCGGCAACGGGCCAACAAGCAGCGCATGATCTGGTGGAGTGCCGGCATCGCGGTCGGCGTCATGTTCATCGCCTGCGTGGCACTGATTGCCGTACTGAGCAGTTCGAAATCACCGAAAACCAGTGAGTCATCCGGCGCCGCGACCCCGACACCGACAGGCCCGTCGCAGCCTTACGTTCGCAAGGACACGCCTTTGGTTCAACCGAAGGTGCAGCCGGTGCCCGTTGCCGAAGGCCGCAAAGCGTACCTGAGCGACATGCAGGCGATCGACATCAGGGACTGGGCCAAGTTCCTGCCGCCGATGGGGAAGAAGGATGGCCCCGGCAACATGCCGCCGATGGACTTCGTCAGTGTTTACTACGATGGCAAGGCGATGCCGCACGGCGTCTTCATGCACCCGCCGCTGGGGCCGAGCGGTGGAACCGCCAGCGGCAGCTACCGCCTGGCAAAGAAGTATGAGACGTTCCGCACTGATGTGTCAATCGCCGACGGGCCGCAGAAGTCCGAAACGCCGCTGGTGTTCGTCGTCTACGGTGATGACAGGGAACTCTGGCGATCGAAGCCCGTGTCAACTCAATCGGACCGCCAGTCCTGCAATGTCTCCATTCGCGATGTCGATAAGCTCAAACTTGCCGTCGAGTGCCCCGGCGACAGCCGCGGCGCCCATGCCGCATGGCTGGATCCTTTTGTGACGATGAAGTAGTGGAATCAGTTCTTCGGTCGTACTTGGGGTTCGGGCAGAAACAACGTCGTCAGAGCCGCGAACGCAAGGGCGCGGCTGCGTCCCCCTCCCTTTTGGACTATCGTCGAAGAAAGTCGATCCAACCGAGGGATGCTGTTTCGGCATCGCCGAAAAACCTGGCTGGGAATGTGACCAGAATGCCAGTCTTCTGTCGCTCGACGCGTACGTTCGCGGTGCCAACGAGTGACCTCTTCCCGAATTCCCGGTCGTCGCCGAGGCAGTAGAGCGAAAATGAGCCAGTTACATTTCGCGACCCTTGAACATGCATGCGACCGGTAGTGACCTCGAAGTGCTTCAACTCACTCAACCCGTCCAGCATCAACGCAATGTTCTCGGGCCACTTTCCATTCTCCGCTGTCGCCTTGCAGTTGCCACGGAGGAGGGGACAGTCGAAGCGTAACAGCGTCTTGCCTTCGGTCACTTCCACTTTGACATTGTCGTCGTTGTTGGCCAATTCGGAGACCTTCAAGCCCGGCGGCGTCTCGTCGTGGGCAGACACCACGCCAACGAGCGCCACAACGAGTAACCCTGCACAACAGAAACGGCCCACGCCGCACCTCATGGAGTCAAACCGTTTTCGGCAAAGCGACACCGCAAGCGGCGGCCGCCGATGATTTTCGCCTCAAGGGGCAACCGGATGAGAATCATTCGGATGGAAGAGGCGGAGTGGTGCCCCTACTTCTTCTGCGCCGCTTCGGTATAGATCGCCACCATGGAGCGGTACAGTGTGGTGTAGGCGCTCTCGTTGCCGGTGAATGCCGGGGCGAAGTGGACGTTCTTTTCCTGCATGAGGGCGATCATGTCCTGGACCGATTCGGGCTTGAAGGCCGGGCGGCCGGGGAGCCAGTTGCCGGCATCGTCCTGCTTCAGGAACGTCACGCTGTCTTCGAGGCTGCGCAGGTGCTGCTTGATCCGCACGTTCTCGGCGAAGGTCATCGCCTGGGCGCGGGCGGTAGCCGTCTCGCTGAGCATGTCGATCAGTTTCCGTAGGGCTTTCAGGTTATCCGGGTCAGCGGTCGCCCCGCCGGCCACCTGGGTGAACGCATCCTGAAACCGCTGGTCGATCTGGGCGCGGATCTTGGCTACTTCTTCTTTGGGGGGAAGTTCCACCAGTTGTGCCGGCCATTCAATCTTCCCCTCGGCCCGCAGCAGGCCGACGCTTCCGCTGCCGCGGCTGAAGCTGAGCCGTTTCAGGAACGCCTCGTCGATCGGGACGGCAGGCGTGGTCTTGAGTTTGTCCGCAAGCGGGGCCAGCGACTTCAGCAGCGCGTTGAGCGCCTCGCCCGAGGAAACTTCCTTCGGTGATGCGTTTGCCCATTGCCGAACGATGTCTTCCGCCGGGACCGGGTTGGCGGGGGCTGTTTTCTCGGTCGCCCAACGGTCGAACGCACTGCGCGGCCCGAAACCCGCGTTGCCGCCGATCGGCGTCGGATTCACGGGTGCTTTATAGGTGTAGTAGCTGCCCGCGCTGCCGGTGGTGTAGCCGCCCGTCTGCGGGCGTGTGTTGATGTTCATCTTCAACCCGCCGCCGTACGGCGAGTTCTTCGACACCGAGGGAAACACCTGCCCGTTCAGCAATCCCAGCGGGTTCTGCCCCACTATCGTCGGGTTGCGGTTGTAGCCATTGTTCGCCCCGCCGGAGAACCCCGAGCCCGCCGTCTGCGAGTACGGATTCGTCGTACTCCGCAGCAATTGTCCGTGGGCCGAGGTGGCGATGAGCAGGAGCGCGAACGGAATGAAGTAGCGTTTCATGGGGGATACTCGCTTCGGTCAAGTGATGGAAAGAGTTTAACACACGGACCGCCCCGGCGGAGAGAGAATTGCGGCAGGCAGGCAACGGAGACTGGCACGCGAGATGCAGCAATGCATCAGTCGCCTACTTTCCAGGAGAATGATGATGGACGCACCTACTGACAGTTGTTCCCGCACGCAGAGCTGTGATTTGAACATGAACGTCAACTCGACGGAACGCTGGGTCTCCGCGTTTGCCGGCGGGTTGCTGGCCGCGTGGGGGATGAAGAAGGCAAACTTTAGCGGCCTGGGTCTGGCGATCCTCGGCGGCGCGATGATGCATCGCGGCCTGTCGGGCCAATGTTCGCTGTACCAGAAACTGGGGATCAGCACGGTTTGATGCTGATGCCCAGTCGCTGTTTCATCGCCCGCCGACAACGGCGGGTTCTTTTTCGCCCGTTTACCGCGAGCGCCGCCGCAGCAGCTTCAGCAATGCCTGTTCGCTCTTGCGCAGTCCCGAACCGCGGCACGGTGCCCCGCCATCGCCGCAGCGACCTTCCGCGCTTCGTGCAACATAGGCATTGATCACGGATGGATGGATGTAGAACTTCCGGCAGACCGCCCGCGTGTTGCCCAGTTCCGCGGCCACCTTCTGTACCACGTCGTTGATGCCGCGATTGGCTTCGGTCTGCGTGGCGGACGGGGCGAGATCATTGAGCAACTGGAAGGCCAACACTGTCCCGTTCCACGTGCGAAAATCCTTGGCGGTGAAGTGGTCGCCCGTCACTTCGCCCAGGTAGCGGTTGACATCATTCGATGTGATGCCGTGCCGTTTGCCATCCGAATCGTAGTACTGGAACAGCTTCTGGCCCGGGATGTCCTGGCACTGGCGGACGATGCGGGTCAACCGCTTGTCGCGGACGCCGACGCGGTGCTTGACCCCGCTTTTGCCGATGAACTCGAAGCGCAGCGTGCCGCCCGCGGCATTGACATGCCGGTCGCGCATCGTCGTCAGGC
>JBBQII010000532.1:0-3569 GCA_038324795.1 Gemmatales bacterium | reverse complement strand
GGCATTCGACCACCCAGATTCCGTCTTCGTCGCGATCGATCGTCACTGGAAACTTCATCTGTCTGGTCCTTTCAATCAAGCAATCAACATACTATCGTCGCTTCGTTACTCAACAGGACATCTGCCCAATTAGCGTTGCTCATTCGCATCGGCGTTTCGGGGTTGTCCGCGCAGAACCGTTGCCGGTCGTTGGCAAGGACAGCTCTCAGTATCGCTCCAGATAAGGGTCCATGCCGGGAAACGTGCTTTTCATCGCTGTGTGCCTCCGCTCCCATTATCTCACAGATTCGCGAAGTTCTGCAACATGACCATCCCCACCTGCTGGCTCTTCTCCGGGTGGAACTGCGTGGCGAACAGGTTGTTTCGCCAGACTGCGGCAGTAAATGCGGTGGGGTAGTCGGCCTCGGCACACGTGACCGACGCATCAACAGGGGCAGCGTAGTACGAATGCACGAAGTAGACCGATGCCTTCTGCGGCAACCCTTTGAACAAGGGACACTCGGGCCGAAAGCGCAGTTCATTCCACCCCATGTGCGGGATCTTCAACCCCGGCGACGGCGTGAAGTGGACCACCTCGCCAGCCAGTACGCCCAACCCGGTGTGGTAGCCATCCTCGTGTCCGCGGGTGAACAGCAGTTGCATTCCGAGGCAGATTCCCAGGAACGGCTGCCCTGCATTGATGTGGTCGATGATCGGCCGATCGAGTTTCGTTTCGCGAAGTCGGGCGATCGCATCGCGGAAAGCGCCGACGCCGGGCAGCACAACCTTGTCGGCCGCGGCAATTGCGTCCGGGTCGCTCGAAATGGTCGCAGTTGCGCCGACGCGTTCAAATGCCTTCTGCACGCTGCGCAAGTTGGCCATGCCGTAGTCGACGATCAGGATCCGCGACACGTTCACTCCCGATGTTGCTGGCCCAGGAGCAGGCTGGCGATGAACATGCCGCCGCCCATCAGAACAACGCCGAAGGTCAGCGTCATCCACTCAAAGAAGAACGGCTGTACCACCGGTGCCAGCCACCGCCAGCCAAGCAGCGTCATCATGATGCCGATCGCCAGCCCCGGGCCGAACGGCAGCGCCCGCTCGCCCTTTAAAAGCAGCATTGGCAGGGCGAAGAACAGGGCCGCGAAGGTGCCGATGAAGAAGGCGATGATGATCATCTGCCAGCCGAGGAACGCCCCGGCCATCATCATCAGGTCGGCATCGCCCAGGCCGAGTGCTTCCTTGCCCATCCCCTGTTCGAACAGGAACTTCACTGCACGCATCATCAGGTTGCCGACAGCCGCCCCGACCAGACCAGTAACCAACCCCAGTTGCCAACTTCCAGCCGGCACTTCCGCGGGCAGCGGTCCCCAGAACGGCCAGTTCATGATGCCGCGCGGGACGTCGCCCACCAGCCCCATAAGAAACCAGGGCGTATCCGGATCGCCCTTCATCTCTGCGGTACCGGGCCAGGGCCAGGGGAACATGACCGCCAGGGCCAGCCCGATCAGGGTGCCGGTCACGGTTAACGGCAGCGGGATGATGCGCCCGTCGATGTCGCACATTGCCGCGGCAAGCAGAAAGCTGAACAGGATTGCATGATGCCCGAACAGCCCCCACATCGTCCATGGGACAAAGCCGAGCCCCATCGGTCCCCGGGCGGCCCGAACGAAGTCGAGCGCATGACCGTTGGCGAGCACGTCGAAATAGAACATCGCCGCGAACGCCAGCGCGGTGCCGAGTTCAACCCACATGTACCGGCTGGAGAAACGCGCCCCGCACATACCGCAGCGTCCGCGCAGAAAGAGCCAGCCGAAGATCGGCAGGTTCGCGAAACCGTGGATCGACTGCAGACAACTTCCGCAGCGTGAGCCGGGCCAGATCAGGCTCTTCTCCAGCGGCAACCGCGCAACGACCACATTGATGAAGCTGCCGACGCACGCCCCCGCGCAGAAGACGAAACTCACCCAGAAGATTTCGATCCAGAAGAAGTCCATTCGCTCAGGATAGTTTCCGCGAGTGATTCCGGCGACCGCTCGCGCGTATCAAGTGTCAGGTTCGCGCAGGCGCCGTACAGGGGTTCGCGTTCCTCCAGCAGGTCGCGGATCTCCTGAATACCGCCTGTCGTCAGGTTTGGGCGGCGCTCGATCGTGGTCGGGTCGGTTGCCAATCGATCAGCGATTGTGTCGACGTCGGCCGTCAACCAGACGACCCATCCGCCTTCAAGTACCCGACGATTCTCGTCGCGCATGATCACGCCGCCGCCAAGGCTGAGGACGTGGTTGGGCTGCCCGGCGAGTTCGCGAAGCGTTTGCGATTCGAGACCACGGAAGTGTGCTTCGCCATGCTCGGAGAAGATCTGGCGGATCGATTTACCTGCCTTTGCTTCGAGGTACGGGTCGGCGTCGATGTAGTTCCACCCAAGCCGTTGCGCAAGCAGTCGGCCCACGGTCGTCTTGCCCGTGCCGCGATAGCCGATCAGGAAGATGTTCGATTGCATGGCGTTCAATCTACGAAGCGTCCGCGGCAATTCCCACGTCACCACGCATGGCCAGAAAGGCGTTGCCACATTCGGGGCAGTGCATCGCTTTCTGGGCCAGCAGCGGCTTCAGTCGATCGGACGCTGACTCTTCAGGATAGGCAGCGGCCGTAGGCCGAACTTCCTGAAACAGGTAGCGAGCCCATGCCCGCAGCCGGTTGGCAAGGATCGATGGATCTTCGTCGAATGTCAGTTCCTGTTTTCCCACGCGCAAACGGTAGCGCCCGGAAGTCTCGCTGATGGTGATCGGCGTCGTCGGCGATGTAATCGCCAGTTCGCGGTAGTGAATTCCGCCAACGCAGATAAGCACCGGGGCACTGGCATCCCGACCCCGGTCGCCGACGCTCATCGGCTGAAACAACAGCAGATCGGGCCGATTGCCCAAATACTGCCGGCCCAGGCTGGGGTATCGCGCCAGATCAAACACCGGGCTGGCGGTACCGATCTTCCGCCAGCTGCGGTCGTCACGATGGGAATGAATGTAGCGCAGGCAGTTCAATTCTGCAACACTGGCCCGGCCGAACACCTGCCCGAACGTCGGCGATACTCGGCCCAGTTGCAGCAAATCCGCCGGCAGCAAACCGACGTCGAATGCCTTTTCAGCCACGAGTGCCCGCAGCCTCGCCCGCTGGCCGATGTCGCGCGCTTCATCGGGCCAGGCCTCCAGCAGTTGCTCGCAGTAGGCCAGCGGCAGTTCACCACTCAGCCCTGCCGCCAAGTCAGCCGCCAGGCCGGGGACCGGGTCCTGTCCCAGCCGAAACGCGTCGTCCATTTCCAGACAGCGCAGCGCGGCCAGGTCGCCGGAAGCCAGCTTGCCGGCACCGACCTGCTGCCGGGTGACCTTCAACAGGCGCTCCAGCGACTGCTCACGCAGTGCCGGTTCCCCCTTGCCGATACTGCTGACCGACAGGCGGGCAACAAAATCAGCATCGGCACGCTCGAACGTGGGGTGGTGCATCCTCGGCGACAGTTCCCGCCATGCGTGATCGATTGCACGCTGCCCCGGATCCCCCTTCTCGATCGACACAATCCAGATGCGCAGGTAGATCAG
>JBBQII010000531.1:0-3571 GCA_038324795.1 Gemmatales bacterium | reverse complement strand
AGAACACATTGCCGATCACCAGCAACCCGATGATCAGAAACCCGCGCCAGTGCACCCACGGCAGTACGCCCGCCAGATTCATCGGTGCCGACTCCGGGCCGGTGAAGCCGTCATGGACGATCAGCCCCGCGAACGCGAGCATCGGCACCTGCATCACGAGACGTGCATGCTTCCACTTCAAGAACCGTCCTGCGATGGGGATGCGCAGCAGATCGACGTGCCGCGACTGAACCAGTGGCAGCGGCACGCGCCCGGCAGGCTTTCGCACTTCCGGATTAAACAGCGCCCGCAGCGCCAGCGCGAACAGCGGCACGAGGTAGGCGATCGACCCCGGCACCCACATGATCACGCCGGCCCCTGCCTGATCGTCGAGTGCCGAGATGCCGCCCAATCGCGGCATAGTCGCGTAATGCGGGTAGATGACACGGTCGGAGAATGTCAGCAGGGCAGCCAGGGCCGTGTTCTGAACGTCGGCCAGGATCAGGTAAGGGAACAGCAGCCAGCGTGACCAGCGCGGCCGGGCCGGGTACGGGCGAATGACCGGGAACCAGAAGATGAGTGCTGCCGCGAGGAACATGGCATGCTGCGCGTAGTGCCAACCGTCGCTGCGCAGGGCCAAGTCGTACATGCCCGGCAGATGCCATGCCCATGTGACCGCCACATAGACCGGCAACGCGACGACGGGATGCGTGAGTCTGCCGAAGAACGCCCGCAGGGGTCGCGAACGCAACAACGGCACCACCCAGACCGTGCGAATCGGTGCGGGCAGCCCGCGCAGCATCGGGAACAGTGGCGTGCTCATCCACAGAAGCGGTGGGGCCGCCATCGTAAGCAACAGGTGCTGCGTCATGTGCCATTGCAGAAACAGAAACGCGAACGGCTCGATCGGCGAACCGAGTGCGAGAAGGATTGCCGAAAGGCCGCCGAGAAAGCAGAAAAGGTGCCGCCGTTGCCAGCGTTTCGGATCACGCTGCCGCAGCCAGAGCCAGCCGCGCGCGTAGATGATCGCCGGCGCCAGCAGGCCCAGCCACAGGGCGGGGTCAATCGGCCAGGATGCCAGAAACGCATCAACGACGGGGTTCATGGCTTGGCGGAGAACCCGGCCGGCGGTTGGCCCTCGGGTCGCAGGCTGACGAGGAATTCAACCAGTGCGGCCATCTCGAACGCGCTGACTTGCTTGCCGTAAGCGGGCATGTTGCCGCCGCCGGGTGTGCCGTTCGAGACCTGGTCGATCAACTGACCCGAATTCAGCCGCGAACCAATCGTCGTCAGGTCCGGCCCACGCGTGCCACCGATACCATCAAGAGCATGGCAGTTCCGGCAATTCTTGTTCTGAAACACCAGTGAGCCCTGCATCTGCAGCGGGGTGCTGTCCTTGACGATGCGCACGGGAATCGGGTCCCCGCTCCATGCTTCCATCTTGGGCGACCACGGCGACGTGGCCCCCTGATAAGTCAGCACCGCGAACAGCGTCGCCAGCACGATGACTGATAGCACGGCCACGGGCCGACGGCTCGGCGAACGTTCGCCGCGATTCGAGACGAACGGCACCAGCAACAGCACGCCGACGAGCAGCACGGGGAAGACGAGCATCAGGAACGTCTCGGCCGCGGGCGGGCTCAGCGACAACAGGCCGAACAGCCACAGGAACGGCCATTCGGGCCGGGGGTTCGCTCCCGACAGCGTCGGGTCGGGCGGGCCGCTCGGTCCCTTGGGGCCGACGATGGCCGCGATGACCACGACGACCACAACCACCAGGGCGGACATGAATGCGTCCTTGATGAACGCTTCGCCCAGGAACGGCACGCCGTCCTTGTGGACTTCCTTCTCGTAAGCCTCGTCGTACGTCGCGGGATCGACTTTCTCGCCCGGCTTCGGCGCGGCACTGATGCCACGCTTCAGCACCAGCCACAGGTGAACTGACAGCAGCGACAGCAGAGCCCCGGGGATGACAAAGACATGCAGCGTGAAGAACCGGCTCAGCGTGTCGCCGCCGATGATCGCCCCGCCCAGCACGAGATCGACAACCTGCGGACCGATGATCGGCACGCGCCCGGCCATCGACCCGCCGACGGCGATGCCCCAGTAGGCGTCCGGGTCCCACCGGAGAACCTGGCCGGTAAAGAACATGCCCAGTGTGCAAAGCAGAAGGAATACGCCGATCACCCAGGTCAGTTCACGCGGGTACTTGTACGACCCGTGCAGGAAGACCTGCGTCATGTGCAGGAATACCATCACCATCATGCCCGAGCCGGCATAGTAGTGCAGAGCCCGCATGAACCAGCCGAACGGCTGTTCGTAGTTCAAGTACAACAAGCTGCCGTACGCCTTGTCCGCGGCGGGGACGTAGACGAGCGCCAGTGCGATCCCGGTGACGATCTGCACCATTAGCAGCGTCATCGACGCACTGCCGAAGATGTACCACCAGCCCATCGGCCCCGCAGCGCTCTTGGGAATCGGGTGCGTGGCCATCGGCCAGATGCTCTCGCGCACCTTGAGCCGGGCATCGAACCACTGCAGAATTTTGATGGGCCACGTCATGTTCGATCCCCTGGCGACGCCGCGAACGGCTTTATCCGCGAAGAGTGTTCTGCAACGTCGGGTAGTGCGGGGCCTGCACTTCGAGGTTGCCGCCGTTTACCTGCCATTCGCAGTGGTAGAGACCGCGGGGCGGCGGTCCCGAGGCACGCTCGCCATTCTCATAGTAGACGCCGCCGTGACAGGGGCACATGAACAGTCCCGACTGCGGAAACCAACTGACCGGGCAACCGAGATGGGCGCAGTTGATCGAGAAGACAAGAAAGTTCTCGTTCCCCTTCTCATCTTTACCGACGTTACGAACATAGACGCCGGTGTTGGCGGTCATGCCATCCCATGGTGTCCCGAGCGGATTGTCGAACGTCGCCAGACGCGTCTCGCCTTTGGGGAACTTATTGAGCGGCCCCAGGCTGATCCACGGGGCATTCCGTTTGCGCATCGGCCCGGCTAGATACAGCACGAACGGGATGATGAGCACCGTCGCGGCCGCCAGACCGATCAGCACGGTCGCGCCTAGGAACAGCCGCTGAAACAGCGTCCGGCGTGCGATCGGTTCGCCCGGGGGTGGTGTCGTGGTTGGTTCGCTCACTTCGCTTTCCCCTGTCGCCATTCGCCCAAGAGCGCGTTCACGTCGTTGATCTCCGACGATGTCAACGGCTTGAAGCTGTCGCTGCGGCCAGTCTTTTCCGCGTAGTTTGGCATCCCGAGATCAGGCCTGCCGGTGATGATCAGCCGCCGTAGTGCCTGGTCGCTGGTCAGCGTCAGAAAGGCGAGGTCGTTGATCCGGTTGCGTGTCTGGCCGTTCACGGTCTCGCCCATGCCGTCCTTGCCGTGGCAGCCGGCGCAGGCCTTTGCGAAGATCTGTGCCCCGCGGGTGGCATCGCCTTTAAGCTTCGGGATGAGGTAAGGCGGTACGGTCTCCGGCGGAGCAGGGGGTACACCCCACTTCGGCTGGATCCCCTCGCCGGGCATCGTCCGCTGTGCGATTGACAGCTTCCCGTTCGTGGCCTTGACCACGTCGTACGGCACGCCC
>JBBQII010000530.1:0-3571 GCA_038324795.1 Gemmatales bacterium | reverse complement strand
GGCCGCCAGCAGCAGCCAGATGCGGGCCGACTGCGAGCGCAGCGACCAGTACAGCACGAACACGATCGTGAAGAAGATCAGGTAGTTCTGCGAGTTGAAGAACATGCAACGCCCCGCGCGACCATTCCGGCAACCGGGGATTCTTCGGCTGGACCTTGCGATCGACTTGAGACGTCGGGCGGATGGAAAAATGCGATTGAGGCAGCGGTGCCAATGATGACGATTGTGACGGATCCACCGGGGTATGCAGTGTCTCTCTCACTTCGTCCACACCCCTGGTGAGAAAGAACGTGAATGACCTGTCAAGTCGGGAAATGCAAGTGAAGCCGCGACATGTCGCGGCTTCACCCGGTACTTTGCAAACCGTCAGTTCAACTGAGCCACGAACGGCACCACCGGCGTGTACCGCGGATCCTTGTAGTTGAAGCCCGGCTGCGGCCCGGGGTTGCCGAGGATGCTCTTGCCGGGGCGAAGCTGAATGATGCAGCCGCGATCGTGAATGATGGCACCGCCAAAGTTCAGCGTGACGTCGCCACCGATGCCTGCACCTGCGTAGCTGACCGCGGTGACGGGCACCTTCTCCTGCCGGGCACCGATGTCGACAAGGACATTGTCCCCCGCCTTCACCGACCAACTGACGCCGTCGTAGAAGCCGGTCAGTTCGCCCGTGGCGGAGTTGTAGCCCGTGGCCGGCACACGCACTGGCACGCTGCGGGTGACGCTCGTATCCGGGTCGGGGTTCTTCAGATCAGTTGTCACCGGTTCGTACGACAGGAACACCGGCTTCTCACCCTGCAGATAGCGCGGCGGTGACGCAGTGGCGGCGGCGTTGTCAATCGTCAGATTCGTACGATCGACCACGGCGAAGAACTTGTGGCGGATGTTCGTGCCGTCGTCTTTCCCGAGTTCGGTCCCCAGCTTCGGGCGGTTGCCCGCCGTGTACGGGCCGGGGTTGGTCACTTCGAAGTAACCGATCGTGCAGTAGACGATGAACGTGTTACTGCGCGTAGTCACGTTGTTGTAGATCTTGTTCAACAGGTCAAGCTGCGTATACGGGTGCGCGTCGGTGGGCGTCACCCGCGTGTAGTTCGGATGGAGAATAGTACTCGTCAGCCCCTGGTTCTTGAACTGCTGGCTGAAGCCGTTATCCGTGTAGCCGACCGATGGCGGCATGAACGGACGGTCGGTCAGTCCGGTAGCGCTTGTCACCCAGGCACCATTCCCCGAGGGGTTGCAGATCATCGGCGAACGCTGGCCGATGATGGCCGGCCAATGCTGGTTGCGGAGATCGGTCACCGTGAAGAAGTTGGCGTTCGGCGGGCTGCCTTGTCCGGGCGTGCCGAGCGAGTTGAACGTTGGCGTGGTGGAACCGCTGTCTTCCCAGATGGAATTGATGTTCACCTTACCCGGAATGCGCCCACCGAAACCCATGCCGAGCGTGCGGTTGCGGGTCTGCAGAAGCTCAAGGGCACGATACAGCCGGGCATGGTCTGCCACGGTGTTACCCACCACGATGTTGTCGTTCCAATTGGCGAGATGCTGATGCTTCACGTGCGCACCCTGCGTGCCGGTGAAGAACTGCTGCGTCAGTTCATGCGGCTTCCAGGCGGAGACGCAGAACAATTCAATCGGGCTGATCAGCGAACGATCCAGATGCGTCAGCCATTCGAACGGCTGCTGGATCGGCCCGTTGTGCTTGTAGAAGCTGTGATTCATGCCCTGCAGGCTGGCATCGTCGGTTTCCTTGACTTGGCCATCGTTGTCCGCGTTGGCGATAGGCGACTGGTTCGACCAGAAGTCCTTAGCGGCAGTGTACGGCTGCACGCGGCCGAGGCTGGCCTGCTGGGTATCGCCGTTCTGTGTACGATCGCGCTTGCCGTTCGAGTCGTACTGGCGGGCGTCCCACATCCGGTTCTTCGCTGCCTTGCCATCGACGTAATCGACAGTGATGTAAGGGTTCGTGATCTGGTCGAACGGCATGTGCGGATGCGCCAGCCGTTGCAGCAGGTAGGTCGGGGCTTCGGGCTGCGCGTCGACAGGCATGTTGTTATCCGAGGAGTTCCATTCCATCATCGGATCCTGATGCGTCACTTTGACGGTGCTGGGCGACCCGGCCATCGGGTTGCCCGGCGCATCGCCCGGTCCCACCAGGTGGAAACACTTGTTGCTGGTCTTGTCCAATGCCGTCGGATCGGTCGGCGGCTGGCCGTCGCCGGCGGTGCCATCGCTCCAGAGGACGACTGCGTTGTCCCTACCCAGCTTGGCAATTGTGATCTTCTCATTTGGCTGCAGCGTGTCGTCCGGATCGCCGTGGTGGTTTTCAACGTCGCGCAGTTTCGTGTTCGGCTTCTTGGTGATGATGAGCCGATAGGCGGCTTCACTCTTCACCATCAGCGGGGCGGCCCCTTTGTGCGACAGGTTGATATCGCCCGCAGTGGAATCCGGCGGCGTCAGCGGGTTGTGCATTTCGACCCACGTCTGCACCTTGTACGGCCTGCTGGCGTGTTTCGAGTTCGGATTCAGGGGGTTTTTTGGCGGGAACGGGTCGGTCGGGTCGTTGCGCCAGCGGGTGTAGATCTCGTTGATCACCAGTCGCGGCAACTCGGTGCCCCACACGATTTCGTCGTTGGTCTTCTTCCACTTGAACGGCGTCATGTAGTCGTCGGTATCGATGTAGTCGACGATGTTGACGGCCAGCTGCGCGAGCGCATGCAGGGCATCATGCTCGGGCGTACCCTCGGCCGGCGGGGCTGCGTTTGGGTTCAGGCGTGCCCCCGTGGCGAACGCCAGGCGGTCGAAGATGTCCTGCGCCAGTCGTTCGCGGTCCTGCCGGGCGCGGGCGGCGTTCGCGCCGGCCCCGTTAGCCGTACCGCTGATATCGGCATCGAACGGCTGTGCCGGGTCGGTGCGATAGTCGGTCAACTTGCGGTTCAGGTCGATCGGCCCCAGCGTGTTGACGATCGAACGCCAGTTGGCATCGAACTCGGACTGCTGGGCATCCACTGGCGCGGCGGAGTTCACGCCGGGGAACGAATCGGCGTGCGGATTTGCAGCGGTCGGCAGTTGCAGCGGGTCGGTCTGCGTGTAGGCCGGGCCGCTCGGCGTCTTGTACGGCCGCCAGCCGGGCGCCTGCAGATCGGTGCTGATCGGCGTGATCTGAAAGCGGGGGTTGTGATATGTGGCATCTTGAGAAAAGCTGCCTTGCAATCCTGCTGCGAGCGTGGCCAACTGCGACTTCTTGTACATGGCTACGTCGCCGTTGATCTTGCCGTTCAGGTAGAATAACTCGGAAATGGGGAACGTTCGATCGCCTGCCCCTGTCGCACTGCTTCGGACATCCGATGTGACAAGATAAGGGTTGAACAACAGCGAATGCCTGGTTCGTTCGCCCGACCCGCCGTTTTTAAAACGCATGGGGAACGTCGGCGATGTTTCGTAGTTCTTCGGAAGGGCCAGCGTCGATGCGCCGCTTGTCACTTTGCTGGTGACTTCGCTGCCGTCGAAATCGACATCCGAGTAGTACGGTGTGCCGGTCCCGGCAGGAACTTCCTGCACCAGGCTGCCATCGAGT
>JBBQII010000529.1:0-3571 GCA_038324795.1 Gemmatales bacterium | reverse complement strand
CGGGGCAGCTCATCTTGAGTTTGTCTTGAACCAGACAAGCTGTTGACGGAAACGCCATGTCGGGGGTGAAGGTGCCGAGCACGATCAAGTCAACATCCTGCGGCCGCACGCCGGCGGCGGCGAGGCAGCGTTTCGACGCTTCGATGCACAGGTCGCTGGTGGCCTGATGGGGCAGGGCATGCCGGCGTTCAAGGATGCCGGTGCGTTTGACAATCCAGTCCGAATCGAAGCCGAGGCGGGCGTGGAGGTGTTCATTGCTCAGGACCACGTCGGGCACGTAGCTGCCGGTGCCGATGACGCGCACACCGGTAAGGTGGCGGCAACGGGGGCGAGGCAACGGTTTACGCTCGACAGTCATAATGCAATCTGCCTCGACCGCGATCCCCGAGGGCGGCAGACGGGGCGAGGAATACCACCGTCACGGTGGGGTGAAGACAGCCCCTTCCGTCCCGAAGATTATAGGGAAACAGGTGGTTGATCGTCCGTCTGATTTCCAACCTGCCCCATGATGGCCTATTCGCTGCGGTCCGCACCGCTGGAAAGGAACTGCACAAAGGCGGAGACCGCCATGGCCGACTGGTCGATGCGAAGGTTGCCATCGGCATGATTCGGGTGGAAGCCGCCCACCAGTTTCGGCCGGTACGGATCGCTGAAATGCAGCGTGTTCGACTCGGTATACTGCAGCGAGCCGACGAACTGCAGCGAACGCAACAGGGCCGTGCGGTAGCGGTCGTACCGCTGCAGGTCGGGCGTCTGCATCATGCGGATCAACCGGCACGAGTCGGCGAGACTTTGCGCGTACATGGCCGTTTCGATCTCGGGCGCGGTCGATTCGATCTTGCCCTTGCTGAAACTCTTGAAGCCGCCGCGCCAGTGCAGCCGGCGCGGGTCAGGGGCATCGGCGTACTGCATGCCGCAGAGCCAGTCGTTCATTTCCATCGCGAACTCGGCATAAACACCTTCCCTTGACCCGGCATAGGCTTCGACGCAGGCCGCGGTCATCCACGGAATGAATTCCGGGTCGGCATGTTCGCGGAACCACTTGCGGTAGTACGTAGCTGCTTTGCGCAACGTGTCGGCCTTCTGCGCGGTCGGCCGTTGGCGATGGCTCATCGCCAGGGCGTACAGCGCCGGTCCGGGGTGCTGATTGATTCCGTCCGGGTCGATCAGTTCACCCGGCGCATCGATATACGTCAGCGAACCGTCCGCAGCCTGCATCTGGCGGATGAACGCAACGATTTCTTCGCCCTTTGTCGTCAGGTCGGCGGCGGCATCGGGGAGTTCGAAGATCGTCATCGCCAGGAGCCCGGCCGCCTGCAGCCGACTGCAGACCAGCGAGGGCTGCGCCGGTCGGCGAACGCCGGTCGCGGGGTCGATGCTGGTCATGGTCAGCAAGGTGAGAACCGATTGCTGGGCGCGGGCGCTGAAGCGTTCATCGCCGGTGAATTTTGCCGAGCGGGCCAGCGCGAACGCCGCCCGCGCCTGATGCAGGAAGTGGTCGCCTTCCATCGTCTGGTTCAGGGCGGGGACGTAGCCGTGCAGAAACAGGCCATTGGGCTGGTTGTAGCGGTGCAGCCATTCCATGCCCATCAGCGTGGTCATCACCATCTGCCGGTTGGGGGGCGATAGCGCTTCGAGATTGCGGAAGCGGTCGAACGGCACCCGCCGTGCCTTTGCAACCTGCTTCGGTGTCACGGCTGTGCCGTCTGCCGTTACGGGCTGAATGGCGTTGGACTTCGGTACCGGCTGAATGACATCGACCGCGGGAAGCGCGGTCGGCAGCGGCTGCGGCGGGTTCTGAGCGGGTGCCCAAGGAAACGTGAACACGCTTGCCAGGGTGGCGAGCGTGATGAGCAACAGCATTGCTGGAAGACGTACCCGCATGTCGAGCCTCCTTGCCCGTGCGTATGCGAAGGGAACGGCGGGAAAATCCCGCGTCGGTCAGGCCGTGGCCGGGGCCGGCTCGGGAACCGGGGGGACAGGCATGCCGGGCAGCAGAATGTTGGTGACCTTCACTTCAACATAATGCTGCCGATGGCCCTTCAGTCGGCGATAGTTCTTGCGGCGGCGGAAGTGCTGCACATAGACCTTGGTCGACGGCTGGCCGACGACCGTTCCGATGATGCTCATGCCTTCCACGACCGGCGAACCGATTTTGACATCGGAGCCGTCCGCGCACAATAGCACTCGCGGAAACTCGACCCGCGCTCCCGGGGAAGTTTCGCGGTAATCGACCCGGACCACATCGCCTTCGCTGACCCGGTACTGGCGGGCGCCATCTTCAAAAATCGCGTACATGATCACTCCGCAGAGACTGTTCGCTTACTAAGAGATTCAGTCTACGGCGCTGCGGGCAGGCGTCCAGTAATTTGATGCCACAACTGCATCGCGATATTGATTTTGATGCTGCCGACCCCGAAGCGGAGCTGAATCAGGCCTGAACCGCCGACTCCAGATATCGCACGAAGTAGTCCAAGTCAGGGGTCTTCAGGCCTGCCACTTTGGCCAGGTCATCGTAACGGCGCACCGCGACCGCATGAGCGGCATGGGGGTTCCTGCCGAATACCTCGGCTTCGATCACGGTGAAGGCACCGCCCTGGAGTTCCAGGCTGCGCTGCGATGTGGGCGTCAACGCGAGATAATACTCAGGCTCAATGGCACAAAGATAGCGCTTTGCCGGGACATGCAGGCGAACCGGTTCACTTACTTCCGGGCCGAAATGTTTGAGAAGGAAGCGGTAGCCCAGCTCCTCGTGCCGATCGTCGATGCCGTGTTCCGCGCAATCATCGGGTAGTTGATGCAGAAGATGCCCGATGTCGTGCAGCAGTGCCGCGGAGATGACCGTTGCCGTGGCCTGCTCGCCTTCAGCCGCGAACGCGGCCTGCAGCGCATGCTCCAACTGGCTGACCGGTTCGCCGAGATAAGCCGTCGAACCGCGCTCATTGAACAGGCGGACAATCCGATCGATGACGTCGACCACTGGTCGATTCTCCTAATTCCACGGAGCCAAGTTCAGGAAGTTCTCAAGAATCCGCGGCCCTTCCACGGTGAGGAAGCTCTCCGGATGGAACTGCACCCCGTGCAACGGCCAGTTCTTGTGGCGGACGCCCATGATCTCGTTTTCTTCGGTCCACGCGGTTACTTCGAAGTCGGGGTTCGTGAACGTTTCGCGCTTGATGACCAGGCTGTGGTAGCGCGTTGCCTCAAACGGATTCGACAAACCCGCGAAGACGCCCCGGCCATCGTGGTAGATCGGCGATACTTTGCCGTGCATGATCCGGCTGTTGCGGATCACTTCGCCGCCGAAGACATGCCCGATGCACTGATGCCCGAGGCAGACGCCGAAGATCGGTACATCGGCCGCGAATCGCCGCAGGATGTCGTTCGACACGCCTGCTTCCTTCGGCGTACACGGACCGGGCGAGATAACGATGTGCGTCGGCTTCATCTCGGCAACGGCATCGGGCGTGATCTGATCGTTGCGCACCACCGTCATCGGCAGGGCGGCATTAATCTCGCCGAACCGTTGCACGAGGTTGTAAGTGAAAGAATCGTAATTGTCGATGAGCAG
>JBBQII010000528.1:0-3576 GCA_038324795.1 Gemmatales bacterium | reverse complement strand
GACTGGCCGAAGGAAGACCCGAATCGCGACCGGCTCACAAAGGGCACCGGCTGGCTCGAAATCCTAGGCGCCGGCATGGTGCATCCGACCGTGATGCGCAACGGCGGTTACGACCCGGACCGAGTGACCGGCTTCGCCTTCGGCATGGGCCCGCAGCGCATCACGATGCTCAAGCACGCCATCGACGACATCCGCGAGTTCTGGAAGAACGACCTGCGGTTTTTGCAGCAGTTCTGATGCCCTGGCGGATCGCCTCATCGACGATTGTCTTTCGCGTTCGTTTCCGGGTAGAATCTCTCCATCTCGTTCATCATCCTTCGGGAGATTGGCCATGCCCGCGCGTTGCCTGTCGGCTGCTGTCGCCTGCGTTGTCCTGCTTCCCGCGTCACTCTTCGCTCAGGGGCTCAAGTTTTCCTCCGAGTTCGAGCCGGGAGTCGACAAGGCGAAAAAGGAAAGCAAGCTCGTCATCGTGCATTTCACGCAGAAGAACAGTCCTGGCTGTGCGATGCTGATCAAGAACGTATTCAACAACGTCGATGGGACAGCGCTTTCGAAAAAGTACTACGCGCTTCGTGTCGCCGCCGAGGATGAGAAGGGGAATCAGACGTTTCAGAAGTACGGCGTCAACACCACACCGACGGTCATGATCCTTGACCCATCGGGGGAGGAATTGGTGTATGCGACGGTCCCCAACCTCAACGAATTCAACGCGATGCTGAACAACGCGACGGAACTGCACGCGGGCCTGGAGGCGCTGGCGAAAGCGAAGAACAGCCCGACCGCGACGGCCGCGGCTCTCAAGAAGATCGGCGGCGTGGCGAGCAAACGGTCGCAGAAGATCCTTCGCGAACATGCCGAGAACGACAGCTACAGCGAAGCCGTCCGCCGTGTCGCCCTTGAAGGCATGGGCAAGCAGAAAGACGTGGCCAGCGACCTGGTGGATTTCCTCGACAACAAGAGCCTGCCGATGCGGACGATGGCCTTCAATCAGTTGAAGGCGATGGGCCCCACCGCGATGCCGGCCCTGCTCGACGGTCTCAACGGAACGAATGCCGACCAGCGGTCAAACTGCTTCGCGCTCGCCTACCCGCACACGAAGAACGCGAAGATCGCACGCGATGCCAACTTCTGGAAGACTGCCAAAAGCGAACAGCGCGTCGAAGCCCGCAAGGCCTGGCAGGACTGGTGGGAGAAGAACAAACCTGCGGACGGGAATTGAGCATTACTTTTCGTTAGCCGCGACCCGGAGGCTTTGCGAACGGGAGCGCGTTTCGCGCGACTCCGCGCTCCGCTCCGGAAACCCTCCGCGTTGCGGCTAACATTCATCCCTTCAGCAACGGCACATGCTCGAACTTGCCGTTCAGCACGGTCTTGCTGTCGACTTTCAGCCAGCCGTCCAGCAACGTGGCGTAGACCTGGCGGAAGTCGGTGTGGTGTTTCAGGTCGCCGTCATTGAGGTCGGTCAGGCTGGGATGCTTGCCGACGGGGCCGCCCCTGGCACCCGGGCCGACGACGAGCATGTTGCCCGCTGAGCCGTGGTCAGTCCCCGCGCTCGCGTTTTCCTGCACGCGTCGGCCGAACTCCGAATAGGTCATGAACAGCACTCGCTTGTCATCGCCCGACTGCTGCAAGCGGGCGAACATATTGCTGCATGCGTCGCCGATCTGCTGCAGCAGGGCCTGATGGGCGGGTGCCTGACCGGAATGCGTATCGAACCCGTCAATGGCGAGGTAGAAGACGCGTGTGCCGAAGCCGCGCTGGATAAGTCGCGTCACCAGATCCATCTTCATGTACAGGCTGTTGGCCTGTTGGCCGTTCATCGGCTGGTTGCCGTTCTCCTTCAGCACTTCCTTGAGGCGATCAACCGACATGTAGGTCTGCAGTTGCCGCTTCTGCACGAACGGCAGCAGATCGTTCGCCTCGGCGGAAGGCGATGACTGCGCCACATCCTCGATCAGCCTGCGTCGGGCCGCCTCCGCGCCGCTGTTGGGCGTGCCCAGCTTCAGTTCGAACGGCTGCTGCTGGTTGATGCTGAAGATTCCCTGAGTTGTTCCGCGACAGGCGAGCGGCAGCTTCTCGGAACCGATGTGCATGACCGGCACGCCGCCGTCAGCCCCCTTCTGCAGGTCGGGTACCGAGCGGGCCAACCAGCCGGTGCCGCCGACTTTCGGACCGGGCTCGCCGGCCTGCCAGCGATCCATCGATTCGAAGTGCGAGCGGTCCGGGTTCGGGTAGCCGACACCATGAACCACGGCCACCTGGCCCTGTTGCACCATGCGTTCCAGCGAGCGAAAGCCGGGGTTGAGCACCAGTTCATCGGTGAACTTGACGCCGTTATTGGCATCCAGCCGCAGTGCTTTGCGGGCCTTCTGGTAGGCATCGTCCTTGTAGGGGGCGACGGTGTTCAGGCCATCGTTGCCGCCGGTCATCTCGAGGATGACCAGCACGGTTTCCGTCTGCCCCTCCGCGGCCCGGGCGGTATTGATCACAAACCCGGGCACCAGCGGCGCGGCCGCCAGCAGCGTCGAACGCTTCAGCATCTCACGACGGTTCAACATGATGAGGCCCCTTAGTTGAGCTGGTATTCCGGAAGAGTAATCATCGCGTGCATCGCATCGCGGCAGCGCTGTTCGAACAAGGCATTCGGCGGGTCGTCTTTCTCGATGTAGGCGGTCAGCTTGCGTGCGATCTCCGGGTTCAGGTCGCCCGGCAGCAGCAGATTGCCGTAGAAGGCGACAACCTCCCCGGCCGTTTCCAGCCTGGCCCGGCGGTAGAGCAACAGCGGGTCGACGAACGGCACGAATCCCTGACCGGTCACGCGTGCCACTTCCTCATTGAGCGACTTGCCGCCGTTGCACAGGTCGTACGTGAAGTTGTGCCGTGCCAGCACCGTGGCGGTGTTCAGCCAGGCCTTGCCACCTTCCCAGCCTTTGACGTTGGGCGGCTGATACAGCTGTTGGCCTTGTAGTTCAAGCGCCCCGATCAGTGCGAACGGCGACATGACGACGCTGCCGGTCGCCCCGGTGCCGAACACGCGCGACACGCCGACGCAGAACTCAATCGGGTTTTTGATGTTCTTGCGATACGCATGTTCGGAGAAGAAGTGGCGCGAACGCAGCATGCGGTCGACCAGTTTACCGATGTCGTAGTCCGACGCGCGAAGCTCAATGGCCAACGGCTCAATCAGCTTGTCGGGTGGCGTTGCACCTTCGTTGAAAAGAAACGCGTACAGCTTGCGCACCAGGAAGCGGGCACACGCGGGTTGTTCGAGCAGGATGCGGATGATGTCGTCCCCGTCCCATTCGCCGGTCTGGCCGAGCACGGTCTTGCGGCCGAAGTCGTGTTCCTGTTTCTTGAACTCGAAGCGGCGTTCGCCGTCGCCGGGAGTCGAGACGTGCCAGCCGGTGAAGGCCCGGGCCGCCTCCTGAATGTCCTTTTCCTTGTAGTTGCCGACGCCGAGCGAGAACAGTTCCATCACCTCGCGGGCATAGTTCTCGTTGGGATGGGCTTTGACGTTCTGGTTCGAATCGAGCCAGAGCAGCATCGCCGCATCCCGGCTCATGTCGCGGAGGAACG
>JBBQII010000527.1:0-3577 GCA_038324795.1 Gemmatales bacterium | reverse complement strand
GATCGTATCGGCGCAGATGGGGAGAATCACGAAAGCACGAGAAATGCGATACTACCATCATGCTTTTTCGTGTTTTCATTCTTCCGTGCTTTCGCGATCCTCTTCTCTAAACCCGCCAACTTATTCTGGCGCGACTCGTTAGTCACCAAAGACCAGTGACAACTGACATTGCCTCCGGTGTTAAGACAGGCATGGCTGCGAAAACACGCTGCCCTAACCGACTGTACTGTCGCTGCTTGGGAAAATCAGTTTGTTCACGGTGACTGGCGCTTTCCACTTAATCGGTCCAGCTGATATGATTGTCCCCACAAGGACACACGACTCGCATAATTCGGCAGGACGCGCCGCGACTTTACCCCCACACTCGAAGGGCGCGCCATGATCGGGACCGAGCGGAGATTGACTGCTGTTCAGATGATTCTTTTGGCTGCCGATGACCTGGTGGCCAACGGGGCCGACGAGTTCAGCGAGTTCGATCTCACGGTTGCCGTGTGGAACCGCGACAAGCAGCGCTTCGGCCTGCGCGGCTACGCCAGCATCTACCCGGATCACAAACGGGTCATGATGGAGATCATGGGCAACAAGGCCAGCAACCCGATCCTGTTGAACTTCATGGTCCGCACCCGGCCGAACCACTATCGACTGACGCCGTTGGGGCGAGTCGAAGCCGGCCGGCTGCGCGGTGTGGAATCGGGGGACCCGCAGAAGGGGAACTCGATGAAGGAACTGCACGACAGCGTCGTCCCTTTCGCCGCGCATCCGCTGCTGGCCAGGTGGCGGGACGAACCTTCCGAACCGGAACGCTGGCGCGACGCGGCCAATTTCCTCGGTGTGAAGACCGACAAGCCGGGCGAAGGCTCGGAGCGCTTCATGAACGTGCATACCATCTGCCGGGCCGCCATCGACTGGTGCCTCGCACAGAACATGCATGCGCTGCCGCAAGGCACGCAGCGCATCAGCCCGACAATTCCGATGCAGGACCTGCTGAGCCTGCAGGACTTCCTCGGCGCGTTGCGATACCGCTTCTCCGAGCATATCGACATCGACCCGGCTATCAAACGCAAGCCGCGGTGATGAACAGGCCCCGGGGTGAGGCTTGCGAAACCGGGGGTTCGCAAGCCTCACCCCGGGGCTTTTCGCCTACTTGCTCAACGCATCCGCCACCAGCGAGCGCAGGATGCCGACCTGGTCTTCAAACAGCTTTTCGCCGGCCACGGTTGACTTTTTGTCGCGGGTGTACGGCAATGAATCGTGCACCTGCCAGCCGATGTAGATGAACTGGCCCTTGCCGACGGTCTGCCGGTAGAGCACGGCATACTGGCCGGGCAGGCCGATCACGCTTTCGCCTTTGTCGATGGATAAAGGCGATGCCGGCTGTCTGCCCAGCGTCTCGATCCACGCTGCCGACGACTTCACATCAAGATGCTTCACCCACGGATGGCCTTCCAGAAGCACGGGCGGTTTGGGCCCCTTGATCGCGATCGATCGGCCGGTCATGTCGCCGAGGAACCGCTTGCCTTCTGCTGTGTTGAACACTTCCCGGGCCGATGCGGTGAGGATGAAGATGCCGCCGTCCTTCATGTAAGCATCAATCAGCCTCAGGTCTGCTTCGCTGAATGTGGCCGGTGAGACTTTGCCGCGTGTCAGGCTCCCGTTCATGGCAATGATGCCGTAGTCCTTGAACTTCTTCGGGTCCAGCCACTGCTTCTCGAAGATGTCGACCGGCACATTGTTCTGTCGAAGTGCGAACTCCAGCAGGGGGACGTCGAACGCGGGATAGCCTTCGACGATCGCAGCGGGACGATGCACGCGTTCCTGCTTCGGATGCGGTACGTACTTGAGCCGTTCAAAGGTCGGTTTCACGTCGAGCTTCGCGGGATTGCCGTACGCGTTCAGCCTCCCGTGCAAACCGATGTTCGCGGGGCTGCGGTTCAGCGGGACCGCACCGATGTCCGGCCTGTTCGCGTCACTGCTCCGAAGCGGGTCGTTCCATTCGGCCGGAATCGCAACCCCGGCATCGACGGCCGGGCTGTTCGGCGAGAGGCCCAGGTCGACCGCGGTTTTCCAGTCAGCATCGAACTTCACGAATGCCGGATCGGCGAACTTATCGGCCGCGCCCCAGCCAGGCGGATACTTCACCTTGCTCTCGGCCAGTTCTTTCGACGCACGGAACTTTGCCCGGAAGTCGCCTTGCTGCTTCACGCCGAGGGCGACACTCCAATTCAGGTTGCCGTCCGCCTGGAAGTCGGTCCGCGTTGGCGGGAAGAAGTTGCCCGGCAGGGCGTTGAGTTGCACGACGACGTTATTGAACACGCGCCGCCGCGTGCCCTTTTCCATCGCGTTGCCGAGTCCCCAGGTGCCGTAGGTATTGCGCGGCACGTCGTCGGCAATGATGGTGTTGTGGTAGATCAACATCGGTTCCCATGCGGGGGAGCCGTGGTCGCCGGCAAATCGCCCTTTCGATGTCACTTCCTTGCCGTCATCGGGACCGTGCGGCTGGTGATACCAGACCGGCTGGCGGAAGTCGAAGACGTTACGGTAGATCTGCACGCCGGCTCCGGTCTGCACGCCGTCGAGCAGTACTTTCTGCCGGCCATGGCCCACGCCGAACGCGAAGCAGGTCAGGTTGCGGGCGAAGCGGTTCTGGTAGATCTGCACATCGCCGCCGGGCGTTCTTCCGTCGAAGGCCGAGCCAGCGGTCAGGAAGATCGCGTCGTCGGTGATGTTCTCAACGAGGTTGTGATGGAACAGCACCCGGCTGACGTTGCCGATGAAGACGCCGTCAACTGAATCGGTGAATTCGCAGTAAGCGAATTCGAAGTCGTGGCTGTCACGGCCGGTTGGCGTCCAACCGCTGGCACTGAAGATGCGAGATTCGATCGCACGGTACTTCAGGCTGCCGCGGAATGTCCAGGGTGCGGCGATGCCGCGACAGGCGGTATGCACGAGCCGCAGGCCGGTCGTTTCGCGCACGCCGAAGCACGATTGACCGCCGTAAACGATCAGGCCATCGCATTCAACATCCTCGCAACCGGTGATTTCGATGGTGGCACCGCGTGCCCCGCGAAAGACGAGATCCTGCATCAGCACATGTGAGCAGTCCTTCAGCGTCAGCGGCGACGCGTCGCGGTTCCCGGCAATCACCAGCGCGATCTTGCGCGGGTCGGTCTCGCCCGTGTAGTTGTCGCTGTCGGCCAGGTAGGGCATCTTCGTATGTGCGAGCCGTACATGGATACGGCCGGTGGCCGTATCGTGGACGATGCCCGGGCCGCAGTAGATGAAAGAGGCATCGCCTACCTTGTCGCCGATGTTCCACCAGATGTTGTTTGATCGCAAATCGCCGTGCCAGTGATAGCCGTGCAGCGGGGTCATCGAGTCGGCGAAGTTGCCGAGAAGGTGCGTCATGTCGCCATGACTGCCCGGATCGGGGTACGCTTTGACCGAGCGGAACTCGCCGTCGGCTCCATCGGGACAGGGTTCCCAGGCTTTCTCGGGAGCTTCGGCGAACTCTCGCAGCCCGCCGTCGATGATGGCGATCTCGCCGGGGTGGGAACGAATGCCGATGCGTTGACCGGAA
>JBBQII010000526.1:0-3580 GCA_038324795.1 Gemmatales bacterium | reverse complement strand
CAGACCTCCCTCGATCCGAAGGAGTTGCGCGACTGGATGCCGAACTACGGTTACGGGGCTCACGCTTTCGGTCTTGCCAGCTTTCAGGAGCTGATCGACAACCGCGAGAAGGTGCTGAAGTGGATCAACGAGTATTCGCCGATGGCGCATGTCTCGAAGGACGACCCGCCCATCTACCTTTTCTACGGAGGCGACGCGATGCCGCCGAAGGGCGACAAGCCGAAGGACCCGACCCACTCGGTGCTCCTCGGGGCGCTGTTGACGGAGAAGTTGAAGGCCAACAACGTTGAATCGGCCTTGATCCTCACCGGTGCGAAAGAAAAGAAGTACACGGATTCAACCTCGTGCCTGGTTGATGTGTTGAAGAAGTAGTTGAACGGGCGACGCCGCAAGCGGCTGACGGCGCTTGTGGCGTCGCCCTGTCGGGGGTGTATCATGATCGATCCCGTTGCTGCACGTCTTCTGCAGGATTTCAAGCACGGCAGCCCGCTGATCGGCTGCCGGTACGACCCGTCCGGGCGCTACCTGTTCGTCAGCGCTCAGGACAACTCGATTCAGCGCTACGATCTGTTGACCGGCCGCAAGACAGCGCTCGTCGGCCATGACAGTTGGGTTCGCGGCATGGCCATGTACTCCGGCGATCCGGAGCGCTCGCTGGAGGTTGTCCGCGACTTCCGCCGTCGACGATTGCAGGCGGCCGCGATTGGCTCAGTGGGTCTGCTGCGCGCGGTGCCGGCCGCGCCGCCACTGACACTCGTCTCCGGTGACTATCACGGCAAGCTGATCTGGTGGAATGCGCACGACGATGCGCCGAAGCCGCAGCGCGAGGTCGATGCCCACGGCGGCTGGGTGCGTGCGGTGGCGATCAGCCCCGATGGCAAAACGCTTGCCTCATGCGGCAACGATCATCTCGTGAAGCTGTGGAACCTCGCCGATGGCAAACATCTGAAGACGCTCGAAGGACACGAAAGCCATGTCTACAACGTCGCCTTTCATCCGGACGGGAAGCATCTCGTCTCCGGCGACCTGAAAGGCGTCGTCAAGGATTGGGACCTGACGACCGGCAAAGCGGTGCGTGACTTCGACGCAAAGCTGTTCGCGAAGTACGACCCGACGTTCATGGCCGACATCGGCGGCATTCGTTCCATGGCGATCGACGAGAAGGGGACCACGCTGGCCTGTGCGGGCATCACGAATGTCACGAACGCCTTCGCGGGAGTCGGCAACCCGATGATCCTGCTGTTCGACTGGAAGGAAGGCAAGCCGACGCAGTTGAAGCCGAAGGACGTGTTCCAGGGAACCGCCTGGGGTGTCGGCTTTCACCCGGCCGGATACGTGATCGCTGCCGGCGGCGGACAGCAGGGCCGAGTCTGGATCTGGAAGGATGCGGAGAACATTGCCACGGTGACTGTCCCCGTCAACAGCCGCGACCTGTCGCTGCACCCGGACGGCACGACGCTGGCCGTCGCCTGCTCCGACGGGGCGGCAAGGGTCTACACGATGCTGCCCGGTCCGGTCACCGCAGGACCGAAGAAGAAGTAATGCTACTCGAATGCCGCCTTGGCGTTCCACTGGCGCAGCAGGTCTTCGACCTGTTTCCATACTTCTGTCGACAGGTCGGTCTTCTTCAGCTTCAACAACGGCACCATCGCGGCCGGGCCGATCTGCTGCAGCTTCTTCCGGGCCGCATCGCGGACGGTGAACCTCGGGGCGTCCAACTGCTTCACCAGTTCAAGAATGCGCTCGGCAAAGTCCCCTTCAAGATGCGAATGGAACACCAGGCCGGTCCGGACCAGTGAATCGGGCTTCGGTATCACGGCCAGCGGCAGCAGGCGATCGTACTCATCCTGCGGGATGCGGTAGAAGGCGTGCAGGCCGGGGGTATCGAAGAATTCCTGCTTCGACAGGTCGACGAGCGCCTGGGCCTCGTCGGCATTCAGCCCGGTCGCGGTCAGTTGCTTCGCGAGCGTGTCGGCCGCTTCGGAAACGAACCGTGACGATGGAATGGCGGCAAACTCCGCTTTGACCTTCGCCCCTTCGTCCAACTTCGCGATACGGGCGATGCGTAGCGTGTCGTCCGATCGCCGATCGACAATAGTCACGTCGAAAACCGCATGGGCAACGCGGTTGGTCAGGGTCACATCGTCTTTCACGACGTCGAACTTCACCCACTTGCGTTGCGGGAACAGGCCGTCGTAGTAGATCAGCCGATCGCGTTCGACGTATTGCCCGGTGGGGCCGAAGCGGCTGAAAATCTCGTCGGACTTCACTTCACGCAGCCGTCCGAACCAGTGGCCCTTCTCGACCGCCGGCATCGGCTTCGGTTGCCAGTCGGCCCGTGGTTTCTGCAGGTGCAGGTCCCACTTGAGCACCTTGCCGACCAGCGGTTGCTTAAGGTTGCCGTAGACCGCGGGTTCCGATGTCCCCGGCCACCAGACGCCGGGCATGCCACCGGGGAAATCGAGTGTCACGCTGACCGGCATCGGTTCACTGGCATGGAAGTAGATGATCGGCCGATCGCGAAATTCAACCGCGCCCCAGTGCTGCGGCACCACGCGCCCGCGGAGGTGTCCGTAAACGAACGGCGGTAACCCGTCCCAGATCTGCCGCATGTCGGCATTGGCCATCGCTTCATCTTCATGCACGCGGAAGATGCCCCATTCGTGCACGGCCAACTTCTTCCCGGCCGCGTGAACAGGGAAGGCAAACAACAGCGCTACGATGGCAAATCGCATGGGAAACTCCGTGGAGAAGCGGCAACCCGATGGGTGAGTGTGACGATCTCGGTGTACTGGTACGACGATTCAGCGGTCGAATCGTTTGCCGACGTCACTTGTCCCGCAACTGCCGCCACTCGTCGGGGACTTCGATCAGGCTGGGTCCATCGCGCGAAATCGCCTCGGCCAGTGCTGTGCGGAACTCGGCTCCACCGTTGGCTCGACGGGCCGGGATGCCATAGGCCTTGGCCAGCGTCAGGAACTCGGGATTCACCAACTCCGTGTCGTGAAAGCGTGCTTCATGCTTGTTGCGCTGCAGGTTCTTGATCGCGCCGTAGGTTGAGTCGTTGTGCACGATGGCAATCAGCTTCAAGTTGTAGCGCGCGGCCGTACTCAGTTCCTGTGATGTCATTGTGAAGCCGCCGTCGCCGCTGACGCTGACGATGGGGCGATCGGGGAACGCAACGGCGGCGCCGAGGGCGGCGGGAAAGCCCCAGCCCAGGGAGATGTAGTTCGAGGGGTAAAAGAACGAGCGCGGCCGATAGATCTCGAAGTCGGTGTGCATGCGGTAGCCGAGTTCGCAGCCGTCGGAGAAGACGATCGCGTTTTCGGGGAGTTCGGCGCGGAGGGTGTGGATGATCCACTCGGGTTGCGGAATTGCGGTGAGCCGGGCCTTTTCCCAAAGATTGCCCCAGCCGCTCTCGCGGCCATCGGGCATCAGGTCGGCCAGGGCGCGGACGGCCACGCGAGCGTCGGCGACGATGCCGACTTCGACGGGGAAGTTGACGCCGATCTGCTTCTTGTCGACGTCGATTTGCACGAGTCGCGACGGCGCCTTGAAGGTGCGGAAGCGGGTGAACACT
>JBBQII010000525.1:0-3583 GCA_038324795.1 Gemmatales bacterium | reverse complement strand
AGCGAAGCCACATCCGTCATCGATGACAGACTGAACGACGCGTTCCACTACTTCGATGTCATTCCCGTCGGGAATAGCGCCTGGAAGATTGTCATTCCCGCGGACACTCTGAACAACGAAGACAACGGCCAGTTGTATCTGAGTGTAGTTCGGATCGCTCCGAAAACAACTCACTGCGGCATCACGTTCTCCACGGAATTGAGCTGATTGGCCCCACGGCATGCTCGTGCCGGGGGGCCTGGTTCTCCCGGCTTTTCCAGCTTGCCGGACGAATCGGTACAACCGTCATTTTCGACGCAACCCGCAGCCCCTCTCCTGCCGATACATCACAACACGTCAGATGCATTCGGCAGGAGGACTCGTTCCATGTTGCGTTATCTTCGTACGACGACACTGTCGGTCACGCTGTTGAGCACGGGGCTGTCACTGGCGGGGTCGCCGTACTCCGCCAATCGACCGCAATCCGCCGATACGCCGGTCGCGTCCTCGGTCGCCGGTGTCGTGCCGGTGAAGGCCGAGAAGGTCGAAGAACAGGTCGTCATCGTTCGCGAGACAGGCAAGCCTGACCGTCACTGCGTGCTTGTGTCGATGAAGACCCTGGCAGACGGAACGAAGACCTATCAGGTCAAGGCGACCGACAACGGCGAAACTCTGATGATCGATCAGAAGGGTGCCGTCACGCACGCCGACACCGGCCCGCCGATCAAGTCCGCCGAGGAATTGATACTGGTGGAAGGGTTTGAAGCGCCAGCGCCTCCCATGAAGACCACTCCCGCGCCCATTGTCGTCGAATCGACGTCGCCGGAACTGACTTTGCCGCGGCTGAAGGATCGGCCCGTCGATCCGCTCCTGCATCCGCCGTCGGTCGATACGCTGAAGACACCGGCTACTTCCAAGCCTAAGTCCGATTCCCCCAGGACACCCCGCAAGGGCTTCATCCAGTCGCTGTTCGGTTTGCACCTGGACGTCGATGGCGACAGCGTCTGCGGCATCTGCGAAACGGCAGCACCGGCCTCCATGCAGGTGCTTGAGCCGCCGACGCCGGAATCGAAGAAAGCTCCGGGCGTGGCGACGATCGAACCGCCCGGCCGCAGCGTCGTCGCCGACCCGGTGGGCATGAGGCCTGAAATGCTGCTCCCGTCCGGTGTGCCGCAACGGCTTGATCCGGTTGCCATCAACGCGTCGGCGATGGAGCAGGTCGATCGCAACGACCCCGACTGGAAGAAGCTGGCGGAACTGAAGCAGATGCTGGTCAACGGCCTGCGGCCAACGCAGCGGATGACCGCGGCCGAGGAGATGGTGGCGATCGCACCGGGCCGACTGCAAGAAGTGCGCTCGCTGCTGATGACGGCCGCCCAGGAAGACCCGGCCGGTTGCGTACGGGCCGCAGCCGTCCACTGCCTGACCAAACTGCGGACACGGGACCAGGCCTTCTCGCAGTTTCTCGATGTCGCGCAGGAAGATGAAGACGCGGAAGTTCGCGCCGTCGTCGCCTACGCACTGCAGAAGCTGCCGAAGAAATGATTCAGCGATAGTGCTTGCGGTAGTGCTCGGCCAACTGGCGGACCGTCCCATCCGGGTCGGTCCGCATCATTTGATCGAGACGGTCGGCAAAGTCGACTCGGTTCTCCGCGGCGGTACGCGCCGCCGCTGCCCGCACCGACGGGTCGGCATCCTTGCTCAGCCGTTTCAACCAGTTTCCCAGGTCGAGATCATCTTCCCCCGTCAAAGGCACCAGCAACGCCAGGCGCTTCATGGCATCCGGATGGGTCAGCAACCGGCCGAAGTAAACATCGCGCGGGCTGCATCCGCGGTTGCGCGTCAGGTACTCTTCGCACAGCGCACGAACTTCCGCGTCGGGATCGTGCAGCCAGCGCAGCAGGTCGTCGGTATCGAGTGCCGGCGACTCCATCCCACCATTGGATTCAGGGACCGGTCCCAGCGCCCGCATCGCCATGCGGCGGATGCGTGCGTCAGGATCGTCCAGAAGTGGCACAACCCCTGCCAGCATGTTCAACTCAGGCCGCAGCGCGACGGTGATCGCCAGATAGCGTTGCTCGGCCGAGCGATCCTTCATCGCCATGCCGACAACCGCGCGGGACTTCGCCACGGATTCCGCACCGGTCCCCAGCAAGTCGGACAGCATCTGCAGGGCGGCGGTCTGTCCGGCGGGGCTGAAGGTCGGCTGCATCTCGAAGAATCGCGCCGCCAGTTGCTGCGAGCGCGGGTCGCGCGGGCTCCAGGCCGCCAGCAGTTGCTCCAGGCCAGACCGGGCCGACTCACAGACGCCGGCATCGTCCTTCTGAAGGCAGCCGATCAACCTCGGCACAGCCGGTTCGCCCATGGCAACCAGCCGTGCCAGGTGGCGGGGCCGTGCGGTTTCGTCCGCCTTCTGCAACTGCCTCGCGTAGAACCACGACTGCAGCGCATGCCGCTGCAGCACGCCGGCAGTGACTGCCAGCAGCCCAAGCGACAGCGTAATGAACAGGAATTTTCTCGAACGTCGAGGTGTCGCAGCCATTCCCTGGCCTCCGTGAACGCATCCTTGCTGATCGATGTCGATGATAGGCCAACTGAACGCCATCGGGCAAGAGCAATCGGAGCGCCGATCGAGTCTCACGACCTTGCTACCCGAGGGGAGATTCGCTTCGAACGGTGAGGCTGGCGTCCAAATCGTGAGACGGGCGTCCAAACCCTGATCGGCATCATGCGGCCTATATCCAGCAGTGGCTTGTACAGTTTGCCGGGCGAGGGGACGGGGGTCACTTTCGCGAGCATCGCGAAGTCCAATTGTTGACATTCGATTTGAGTGTCGATACGGTCAAGTTATCCGCACTGATGAAGTGAATCCCGCTTCCGAGGTTTCGCACGATGGCCCGTCCTTCACTCACAGCAGTCGATCTGAAACGAATCCTGCCTTTTATCGGGATGGCGATGCGCAACACGGAAGAGGCCTACCAGTCTTGGCGGGACCGCGTCTTCGCGGGGATCGAACAAGTTGAACCCGCGACGGAGTCCCTGCACCGGGTCGCTCTCCAGGAATGGCTGGATCGCTTCGATAGTTTGTCGCCGGAGATTAACCAGGCAGACTGGAACAGTGCGGACGCAGAGTTGTTGCCACTTCGCGACGAAGTCTTTCGGGGCCAGTCGCGCATCCGCGGCATTCTGTCCTCATGGAAACCGCCGGCATTATCAAAGAACCCCTCGCTGCGACGAATCACCATGACCAACGTGGAGTCGGAACGAATCAAAGAGATCTTGAAATCCGGGGCCGCAGTCATCCGTATCCCGCAGGGATGACCGGCAGTTCCCCGGATTCACTTCGCTGAATCTCCCATCATGGTCGCTTTTGCTTCCGAACATTCGCCACAGGTTGCCATGCTCGTCAGAGTCGAATTCGTTCCGGCACAGCATGGCGAATTGCTCAACGGGTTTCATTGTGGCAATGAGGAATGGGCCGTTGAAGTCGCAACATGGATTCAGGCGTCCGAAACGGAGGATGAGTCCGCCGCACGACAACTCGAGAGAGGCCACGTTGATCAAGTCTGGTTGTACTTCAACGACGAAAAACTCATCGGGTTCA
>JBBQII010000524.1:0-3585 GCA_038324795.1 Gemmatales bacterium | reverse complement strand
CGAAATGTTCGCTGACGTAGTACAGCTTGCGGCCGTCGGGGCTCCACATCGGTGCGTTGTCCTGCCCGTTGAAGGAGGTCAAACGCCGGACGTTTGAACCATCGGCTTTGGCCAGCCACAGGTCGTCGTTCGATGAACCGCGGTAATTCTTGCGGTACCACGTACCCGGACCACGCGAGAAGGCGACCAGACCGTTCGCCGAGTTGAAGCTGGCTTCTTTTGCTTCGGCCAGCGGCAGCTTGCGTTCTTCCCCGCCGTCCATCGGGACGGTGAACAATTCGGTGTTCGCGGGGAAGCCGGTGCCGCGGGTGGAACTGTAGATGATGTTCTTGCCATCCGGCATCCAACCGACAGCCATGTCCTGAGCCGAGTCGAAGGTCAGCCGCCGCGGTTTACCGCCGTGAGCGGGGACCACGAACAGGTCGTAGCTGCCGTGCCGGTTGGAAGAAAACGCCAGCCAGAGTCCGTCGGGACTGAAGCAGGGGTTGATATCATGTGATTCGTGCATCGTGACCGGTCGGGCGACGCCGCCGATCGCTTCGACGGTCCAGATATCGCCCAGGTAGCTGAAGGCCACCTGCTTGCCATTGGGCGAAATGTCCGGAGTGCGTGCGAAACGGATCGGCTCCTGGGCGGTCCCGACTTCGACCACGAGAACAAGCAGGACGAATACGCTACGCACGAAGTGTTTCATGATGATGCCTCAAGCGAATGACGAACGACGCATGGAATTGCAACGGGCGGCCACGGCGGAATAGCCCAGATTACCGGCAAAGTTTGCCGGGGGCAAACCAATCCCGGTTGCTGAACACCGACACCGTGGAAACCTGGGGCGGTGTTGCCGGTTACGCCGAACATATGATCATTGTACGCCGCGGCCATGCCGGTCGGTGGACGATCAAAATGAGGAAAGAATGAGAGAGCGGGAAAGCGATGCTGACTTTCGGCCTCCGGCGGTGTTTAATTGCTTGAGAGATTCCAGGCGAGGGCTGGCCATGCGTTCCCGATTGTTTGCGATGGGGTTGCTGATCACGGGCGTGATGCTGCTGCCGGCGATGTCGCGCAGCCAGTCGCCCTTTGGCAAGGGCGGCAAAGGGTTCAGCATGGACCCCGACGAGATCTTCAGCAAGTATTCGAACGGCAAGGAAGTGATTGTCATGTCCGAGCTGGATCCGCAGACAGCCGAACGGCTGAAGCGGATGGCGGGGTTTATGGGTATTACGGTCGGTGAGAAGGTCACTCGTGACGAGTTCAAGAAGCACGCTTCCGGTGCGATGTCGCTGATTCAGAGCGGTGCCTTTCAGTTCAAGGGAATGGGCGGTGGCGGTGCCCCGCCAGCTGATGTGGCCGCGCCGAACGGCGGAGGCACGACAACACCGCCGACTGGCATGGGCGAGCCGAGGGGCGGGCAGAAAGGTCCGGGGGATCGCGAGGCAGTACTCGACGCGATCTTCCGCAAAATGGACAAGAACAACGACGGTACGCTGAGTGCCGACGAAGTGCCCGAGAACATGCAGCGTGAACGTGAAAAGTACGACAAGAACGGTGATGGCTTCATCGACCTGATGGAGTTCAAGACATTCGCCAACGAAGTCCGTCCGCCGAAAGAACCCGAACCGATGCGCGGCGATAGCGGCAAGCAGCGCACCGATACGCCAGACCAGAAGAAGCCGGAAGCACCCGTCGAGGAAGTGAAGTCGACCATCTATCGCGTCGGCAAGCTGCCGAAGGACCTGCCGGAATGGTTCATCCGTTTGGACAAGGCCGGTGATGTCGACGGGCAGGTCGGTCTGTGGGAGGCCCGCAACGAAAAATCCGTGCTGGACGAGTTCAACAAATATGACCTTAACGGAGATGGGCTGATCACGGCGGAAGAGTATCTGCGGTACAAGGGTGCTCTGAAGAGAGTTGCCGAAGGCAACAGCGCATCATCCTCGTCCACTTCCGCTGATCGTGAGAAGGACAGAGAAAAGGATAAAGAGGGAGACAAGGATCGCGATCGTCGCGGCCCGCCCAGCTTCGGCAGCGGTGGCCCCCCCAGCTTCGGCAGTCCGCCGTCCAGCAGTAGCAGTTCTCAGCCACCGGTGTCATCGGGCGGCGGCTATGTGGCCCCTTCGCCCGGACCCGGCAGCGGCTTCCGCGGTTTTGGCGGCCAAAGCGGTTCTTCCCCGTCTGGCGATACGAATGGCCCGACGTCCATTGGATCTTCAAAGTCGGGCGAAGTCAAGACGCCATCATTCGGCCGGTTGCCCGATGGCAGCGGCACCCAGGGTGGCGGCTTCCGCGGCTTCGGCAAAGGTGGCAACACGCCGCGACCGCAGTAAATGATTTGATCGAACATTGATGATGCAGAGGGCCGAGCATTGCAGCTCGGCCTTGTGCATTTATGCCGCTTCACACTGTCGCCGCCTGCACTTCGCGCGTAGACTGATTCCGCCCGCTGGATAACCATTCCCACTCGTGCGGAACCTCTTCCGATGACTAAACCGCTGAACGTCGGCATGATCGGCTACGGCTTCATGGGCCGGGCTCACTCGAACGCGTATTCGCGTGTGAACCAGTTCTTCAACTTCAAGCATCGGCCGGTGCTCAAAGCCATTTGTGCCCGCGATGCGGAGAAGGCGAAGGCGTTCGCCGATCAGTGGGGCTACGAGTCGATCGAGACAGACTGGCGCAAGCTGGTCGCCCGGAAAGACATCGACGTCATCGATATCTGCACGCCGAACAACACGCATGCCGAGATTGCGTTGGCCGCGGCCGCGAATCGCAAGATGATCCTGTGCGAGAAGCCCTTGGCGATGAACGGGCCCGAAGGCCTCAAGATGGTCGAAGCGATCGAGCTGGCCGGCGTGCCCAACATGGTCTGGTACAACTACCGCCGGGTGCCGGCTGTCACGCTAGCCAAGCGGCTCATCGAAGAGGGCAGGCTGGGCCGGGTATTCCACTACCGCGCCAAGTTCCTGCAGGACTGGACGATCAAGGCCGACCTGCCGCAGGGCGGTCAGGGCCTTTGGCGGCTCGATGTGGCCGCGGCCGGCAGCGGCGTCTCGGGCGATCTGCTGGCACACTGCATCGACACCGCGATGTGGTTGAACGGGCCGATCGAGAACCTGTCCGCCATGACTGAGACGTTCGTCAAGGAACGCACTCACATGCTGACCGGCAAAGTGGAAAAGGTCGGCATCGACGATGCCTGTGCGTTCATGTGCCGATTCGCGAACGGCTCGCTGGCGACGTTCGAATCGACACGCTACGCGCGTGGCCACAAAGCACAGAATACGTTTGAAATCAACGGCGAGAACATGTCGCTCGGCTGGGATCTGCACGACCTGCATCGGCTGCAGGTGTACGACTATAAGGAAGGCGACCCGAAGCTGCGCGGCTGGAAGTCGGTCCACGTCAGCGATAACAGCCCCGACCATCCGTACATGGACAAGTGGTGGGTGCCGGGCCTGGCGATCGGGTACGACAGCAGCTTCACCCACCAAGTCGCCGATTTCCTCGAAGGCCTCAGCACCGGTAAACCGGCCAGTCCGACCTTCAAGGATGCCTTGGAAACGCAACTCGTGCTCGATGCTGTGCTCG
>JBBQII010000523.1:0-3585 GCA_038324795.1 Gemmatales bacterium | reverse complement strand
ATGCAGATGCTGCAGAAGCCGGCCTACTTGCGTACGACAGCAACCATCCTCGCCCGCATGGACTATGAAGCGTTCGCCAAGGCGATGGGCGTTTCGTACATGGAAATCAACAGCAACGACCGCCTCGACGACCATGTCCGTGCCGCGATGTGCCACCCGGGTCCGGTGCTGATCCGCGTCATCACCGACTACCGGGAACGCAAGATCCGCTGGATCGAAGCGGTGCGAGCCAAGTTCACGAAGGAACTGAGCGCCGCGCAGAAGGCGCGCTTCCTGGCCCGCATCGCCAGCCGCTCAGTGACGTTCCACAAGATGAACGATTGAGTCGAAATTCGGAGTGCGGAATTCGGAGTGCGGAATTCAGAAATGTTTAGCGTGCATCCCATCGGGATGCACGTTTTGCGTTACGCCGCTCGTTTCTCCACCTGTTCAATCACCGGTGCGTCGCTGAGATACACATCTTCGAAGCGTGTGCCGATCGCGTCGTAGAAGAAGAGGCGATGTTCATCCTCGGCCCAGATGGCGGAGTTCTTCATCTGCCGTGGTCCGACGATGTGAAACAGGTAACCGCACACCCGGCCGCGCCGCCGGATCGGGGCCGCGTAGAACGGCGTCGATTCCGTTTCCAGCGTGTCGTGGGCACACAGCGTCTGGCGCACGTATTCACGCAGCGATTCCCAAGTCGGCAACGGCACAACAGTCACGCGATGAGTCTCCCGGAAAGCTGAATTCCAGACCGTCATGCGGTGAATGCCACTCTTCCTCCCTCTCCCCCGCTTCGGGGGCGGGGGTCAGGGTGAGGGGGCTGAAACTGTGGACTTGCAAGCGTTAAACCCCCCTCACCCTAACCCCCGCCCCCGCAAAACCGGGGGAGAGGGGACAGGGGGGCCGCGTGATTCCACAGCATGACGGTCAATGGTCAACGCCAAGAGAATTCGACCGAAGACAGGGATGACGGAAACCCGAAGTCGACGAAGTGGGAAAGATGACCGGTCGGGCGCAACGGTTCTACCAGCCGTGCAGTTGCCGCAGCGCTTCGTAGAGGACAATCCCGGCCGACGTAGCCAAGTTAAGGCTGCGCACGGACCCGCCGGGCATCGGGATCCCGTAGGTGCGTTCAACAAATCGTTCGGTGATGAAGGCCGGCAGTCCGGATGATTCGTTGCCGAATAAGAGGCAATCGCCCGGCTTGAACCGCGCCTGTGTGTAGTTGCGGCCGCCGGTCGTTTCGATGCAGATGACCCGCTCCGCGCTGATAGCTGCTTCAAACGCATCCCACGTCGCATGATGATGGCACGTCACGAATGGCCAATAGTCGATGCCGGCCCGCTTGAGATGCTTGTCGTCGAGATGAAAGCCCAGCTTGCCGATCAGGTGCAGCACTGTCCCGGTGGCCGCACAGGAGCGCGCGATGTTCCCCGTGTTCGGTGGGATCTCCGGCTCCCACAGGGCCAGATGCAACGGTTCTGCCATGCGTGCTCTTTCTTCCGGTTCCGCGGATCAGGCATGCCGTAGCGGCTCAAGTACGGCGATCGTGCGCTCCACACGCGCATCCCGGCCACCGGCAGGGCTGTCATATCGAACAATAGAATGGTCGGTCCCTGGCCGGAGTTGTTGCAGCATGACTGATTCGATTACACCCACCGGTCGCCGTCGGGGCGTGCTGGCCATTGCGCTGACGCTCACTCTCGTCGGCTGCCTGATCACGCTCAGTCTATTCGAGAGCGAGGGGGCCGCCCGCTTTCAACTGCCCTCGGATTCCGAGTGGACCGGCACGCCCGGATTGGTTCGCTACCAGTTGTTTGAAGCGATCGGCCTGGCCGCCTACGGACTCGCGGCCGGGTGGTTCATCGTCGCCGCGTTGGTCTTTCGCGGCCAAAGCTGGCTGCGCGTCCTGCGTACCGCAGGCGGGCTGACGCTGCTCATCGTCGGTTCCGCCATCATTATTGATCGCCTCGGCACCGATTTGCAGGGCCCCGTGGTCGGTACCGGCGGAGCGATCGGCGCGGCCGGATCGCTGATGCTTCATCAGCAGTTCCCGCCGTTCGTCGGCATGATGCTCCTGGCATTCGCCATGTCGCTGGGCCTGTACCTGACGGCTGAGCGCGTTGTTCTGGCAACGTGGATGCTCGCGTACCGCTCGTTCCGTCTCACCTGCCTGGTGATCGAATACACACTGCTGCGCATCGGCGATGCCTTGGAACTCGGCGCGCATGTCTTCCGCCGCATCGTGCTGCCGCTGAGCCGAAAGCTGCACCCGGAACGGTACCCTGCGCCTGCCCCGATCCCGGTCTTTGTTGAATCAGCCTACCCGGCCACGATCCCGATTCACCATCACACAACTGCACCGGCCGCGGTGGAACGTTCCGTCGCACCCGTCATCGCCCGCTTCCCGCGTGCGGCCGCGCCGAAGCCGGAGCCCATTCCTGATCGCCCGTACGACCTGCCGCCTTTGGAACTGCTCGACGAACCGGTCGTTGTCACCATCGAGAATCTCGATCAGAAACTCTGCGATGTTGCCACGCAACTCGAGAAGGCCTGTGCCGACTTCGGATTGACCGTGAAGGTTGTCGGCATCCATACCGGACCTGTCATCACCCAATATGAGATCAGCCTCGACACGGGCATGCGCGTCGCCAAGATCACGTCTCTATCAGACGACCTGGCCCTGCACCTGAAGGTGCCCAGCGTGCGCATCGTTGCACCGATTCCAGGGAAGAACACCGTCGGCATCGAAGTGCCCAATGAGCATCGCGCGGTTGTGCGCATGAAGGAACTGGCGACGACCGGGCATGCGAAGGTCGCCAAGTCGAAACTGCCGCTGTTGCTCGGCAAGGACAGCGAAGGCCGGCCGCTGGTGTACGATCTGGCCGACATGCCCCACCTGCTGATCGCAGGCCGAACGGGAACCGGTAAGTCAGTCTGCTTGAACTCGATCATTCTGAGCATTCTGATGACGCGCCGGCCGGATGAATGCAAGCTGATCATGATCGACCCGAAGCAGGTCGAACTGGCCGAGTACGGCCGACTGCCGCACCTGATGCACCCGGTCGTCACCGACAACAAAAAGGCCGAGGCGATTCTGTCGTGGGCCGTCGACAAGATGGAGGAACGCTACGAGATCCTCCGGCGATCGCGCGTCCGCAACATCGCCAGCTACAACGAACTGCCGTACGAGGAAATCCTTCGCCGCGTGAAGCCGGTTGACGAAGATGAACAGAAGCGCGTGCAGCCGAAGATGCCTTACATCGTCATCGTCGTCGACGAAGTCGGTGACCTGATGATGGCGATGAAAAAGGAAGTGGAATCGCACATCATCCGTCTCGCGCAGAAGTCGCGGGCGGCGGGCATCCACCTGATCCTGACCACACAACGACCGACGGTTGATGTCATCACCGGCTTGATCAAGTCGAACCTGCCGGCGCGGATTTCGTTCCAGGTCGCCAGCCGCGTCGACAGCCGCGTGGTGCTGGATGAAATGGGGGCCGACAAGCTGCTCGGCAACGGCGACATGCTCTACCTCGCCCCCGGCACCAGCAACCTGACGCGGGCCCAGGGAACGTACGTCAGCGACGACGAAGTGAA
>JBBQII010000522.1:0-3586 GCA_038324795.1 Gemmatales bacterium | reverse complement strand
TATGCTTAGTTGGTTTTGTTTTTTTCCTTCATATACACCACTTTTTTTTTTGTAACCTGCCTGGGGCCCGTCCCCCCCGCCCCCGCCGCCCCCGCCCCCCCCCCCCCTCACCGCTGACCCCTCTGAATTTACCACGCAAAGTGCGAGAACGCCTTGTTGGCGTCGGCCATCTTGATGGTCTGTTCGCGCTTGCTCATGGCTTCACCTTCACGGCGGAAGGCGGCCATCAGTTCGTCGGCCAGTCGCAGAAACATCGGCCGGCCGGCCTTGCTGCGTGACGCGTTGATGATCCAGCGGATCGCCAGGCTCTGCTGGCGTTCGCGCTTCACCTGCATCGGGACCTGGTAGTTAGCACCACCGACCCGGCGTGAGCGGACTTCGACGGTCGGCTTGACGTTCTCGACAGCACCGTTGAAGATTTCGAGCGGGTCCGCATCGGGGATACGCTTCTTGATCTGTTCCATCGCGCCGTAGAAGATGCGGGTGGCGGTTGCCTTCTTGCCGTCCCACATCAGGCAGTTGATGAACTTGCTGACCAGAGTGGAGTTGAAACGCACGTCGGGAACGAGGTGCGTGTAGCTTGCGGTCCGATTCTTCGCCATATTCGATAGGTCCCTTAGGTCGGGTATCTGTTTCCCCGCGATGAGCAGGTACTACCCCGATCCTGACAATGTTGAGTATCCGGCCAACATCGGCCGACTACTTGCCTTCCTTCTTCGCACCGTACTTGGAACGGGCCTGCTTGCGGTCCGAGACGCCCTGCGAGTCAAGCTTGCCGCGGACGATGTGGTATCGCACGCCGGGAAGATCGCGCACACGGCCACCGCGGACGAGCACGATCGAGTGCTCCTGCAGGTTGTGGCCTTCACCCGGGATGTAAGCGGTGACTTCGATGCCGTTCGACAACCGCACGCGGGCCACCTTGCGGAGGGCCGAGTTCGGCTTCTTCGGCGTCATCGTCTTCACCTGAAGGCAAACGCCGCGTCTCTGCGGGCAGCCTTGCATGGCGGGGTGCTTCGGCTTCGACTTCTGCGGAGTACGCGGCTTGCGCACAAGCTGATTGATGGTCGGCATATCAGTCCAAAACCTCGGTACTGTCCGCACGCGGACGCCTGCATCTTGAGTAAGCTATTCTGCAACCGCATGGCCGGGTTGGACAGACCGTCGCCTGAAAATTTCTCAAGGTTCCGTTCCCACAACCTCAATGAGACGTAGGAAAAGGACAGGCCGCCGCTTGCCGGCGTAGCATTCATACCGTGTGAGGCAAGCGATGCGTACCCTGCTGCCGATCCTGCTCTTGGGGAGCCTGCCGATGATGGCCCGGACCGACGAAGGAATGTGGCTGCTCAATGAACCACCCCGCGAGCTGCTGAAAGAACGGCATAAATTCGACCTCACCGACGCGTGGCTCGAACACGCCCGGCTATCGTCGATCCGCTTCAACAACGGCGGCTCGGGCAGCTTTGTTTCGCCCAACGGCTTGATCATCACCAATCACCATATCGCCGCCGATGCGCTGCAGAAACTCAGCACGCCCGACCGCAACCTGATCCGCGACGGCTACTACGCCAAGGCACCGGCCGACGAGTTGAAGTGCCCCGATCTCGAGTTGAACGTTCTCGAAGCGATCGAAGACGTGACCGCCCGCATCAATGCCGCGGTGAAGACCGAGATGTCTCCGGCCGATGCGTTCGCGGCCCGCCGCGGCGCGATGTCCGCCATCGAGAAGGAATCACTCGACAAGTCCGGCATGCGCAGTGATGTCGTCACGCTTTACCAGGGCGGGGCGTACCACCTGTACAAGTACAAGAAGTACACCGATGTTCGGCTCGTGTTCGCGCCGGAGAGTGCGATCGCCTCGTTCGGCGGCGATGTCGACAACTTCGAGTTTCCGCGTTTCAATCTCGATGTATCGTTCTTCAGGGCCTACGAGAACGATCAGCCGGTGAAATGCCGGCACTGGCTGACCTTCAGCCCTGATGGTCCCGCCGCGGGCGATCTGGTGTTCGTCACCGGGCATCCCGGCACGACAAATCGGCTCGAAACGTTCGACAAACTCAAGCACCGCCGCGATCATACGCTGCCCTACACGCTGGCACGGCTGCGCGCGATGGAGGCGATCGTTCTGCAGTACTGCGAGCGCGGCCCCGAACAGCGTCGGCAGGGGGCGACACTGTTGCACAGCTTCGCCAATTCGCGCAAGGCGTTCAGCGGCCAGTACCAGGGCCTGCTCGACCCAGCCATCATGAAGCAGAAGCTGGATCAGGAAAACGCGATCCTCGAAGCGATCCGCAAGGCCGACCCCGCCGACGCGACCGCCTATCGGGCGGCCATCGACCGCGTCGGTGCGATCCAGGGCTATTTGAAGACGTTCGAGAAGGAATTCTCGCTGCTGGAGACCGGGCAGGCGTTCTCATCCGATCTGTTCGGCATCGCCCGGCAGATCGTGCGACTGGCCGCCGAGTCGGGCAAGCCGAATGCGGACCGGTTGCGTGAGTACCGTGAATCGAACATGGAATCGCTGAAGTTTCAACTGTTCTCCCCCGCGCCGATCTACGCCGATCTCGAACGCATCCGTTTGCAGCAGTCGCTGAGCTTCCTGGCCGAGCAGCTGGGGGCTGAGCATCCGCTGACGGTCAAAGTGTTCGCGGGCAAGTCGCCCGCCAAGCTCGTCGATGATCTGCTGGCCGGGACAAAGCTGGTTGACCCGGCCGAGCGCAAGCGACTGGTCGAAGGGGGGCAGAAGGCCATCGACGACTCACGCGATTCGATGATTGTCTTCGCCCGCTTGCTGGATGCGGAAGCTCGCCGGCTGCGTTCCCGCTACGAAACGGAAGTCGAAGAACCCGAACGCCAGGCCTACGGTGACCTGGCCAGCCTGCGCTTCAAGGTGCTGGGTCGTACAGTCGCACCGGACGCGACCTTCACACTGCGGCTGGCCTTCGGCGTGGTCAAAGGCTACGAAGTGGATGGCAAGGAACTGCCATACTGCACTACCTTCGGCGGCGTCTTCGAGCGAGGCAGCGAACGCGCGTTCCGCGAGCCGTTCGACCTGCCCGCACGCTGGAAGCAGGGTCGCGAAAAGATCGACGCCTCGGTCCCGTTCAACTTCGCGTCCACGTCGGACACAATCGGCGGCAACAGCGGCAGCCCGGTGTTGAACCGCGCGGGCGAGTTCGTCGGCATCAACTTCGACCGCAACCGTCACGGACTGGTTCGCAACTTCGTCTACACCCATGTGCAGGCCAGGCACATCTCGGTGCATTCCAAGGGAATTCTCGAGGCGCTGACGAAGCTCTACGATTGCCCGGCCCTGGTGAAGGAACTCCAGTAGCCGATCGCGGCATCGCCATGCGAACCACTGGACGGAAACGTCTCAACTGTTATTATACAATTGCCGATAAAGTTAGTGATGATTATGTTCCTTGGGGCAATCATGAGTCGTGCGGCCATCTTCCTGGGCATCGGTCTGCTGATCTTGGCCGGTCTGACGGCCGGGGGGGGGGGAAACCCCCCCCCGGGTGTAAAAAAGAAATTTTAGTTGGCTAACACAAACGAAAATTAAAGACAAAAAAAAACAGCCAAA
>JBBQII010000521.1:0-3586 GCA_038324795.1 Gemmatales bacterium | reverse complement strand
GCGGATCGGCTCGTGCCCCGCGAGCATGCGCTTCAGCCACTCGGCCCTCAGTTCAAAGTTCCGGAACGTCGGCCCCATCGTTTCGGGCACGGCCGGCAGCTTGGGGGTGGTGCGGGCCGGAGCGTGCATCCGCTCAAGCGTTTTATCCAACCCGTCGGCCACGGCGGCCGTCAACTCGACGGGAGTATGCCCGAACCCCGCTCGGCGATACAGATGCCCAGCCCACCGTGCATCGAACGGATCGGCCTTCGCGGGCTTCCAGGCGGCCCATTCTTCCGACGGATCAAGCTGATCGAGCGATCGCGACACATTGCGAATCATGAGAGAAGTCCCCCGAACCGGAGGTGAACGTTCCGATCCTTAGACGAGCGAGCACGATGGGCGCAACGTTGAAGTTACATGGCGGTGTGGAATGGCGGGGAAGTTGATTGTTTCCACATGACAGTCGCCACGCAATCGGAGTAGTATCTGATTATGAAGACTTCCGTGAACCCTCTTGAATGCCTGCTTGAGCTCCTGAGCGCCTGCCTTACCGACGAGAGCGCCCACCGCCTGGTGTCGCTAAAGCCCGATCGGGACGTGCAGGCGCGCGTCGACCAGTTCGCTCAAAAGTGCAGCGGCGGCACGCCGACCTCCGATGAACGCGAAGAGTACGGCCGATACATTACGTTCGGCACGTTTGTATCCAATCTTAAGGCGAAGGCACGGCTTGTTCTGGCTCAATCACGGACCGCCTGATAAACGCAGCCGTACAACGACTCGTCCGACATCGCGCGGGTAACCGTTGTGAATATTGCCAGCTGCATCAGGAACACGATTGCTTCACGCTTCACGTCGAACATATCATCGCTAAACAGCACGGCGGCAGTGACCGGCCATCGAATCGGTGCTTAGCCTGCCGCGAATGCAATCTGGCCAAAGGGACAAATGTTGCCGGCTATCTTCGCGGCAAGGTCGTGCCCTTATCCAATCCCCGGGGGCAGAAGTGGAAACGACACTTCAAATGGGTAGGCGCTCGGCTTGTTGGCCGTACGCTGGCCGGCGAGGTAGCTGTCCAAATGCTCAATATCAATGACCAATCGCGTATGCTTGCACGAGAATTGTTGATCGCCGCCGGAGTGTTTCCGTCTCCAAGCGATTCGACGGAGCAGTGACTTGCCGATTGGTTGTTCACGAATTTTGCCGCCCTGATGATCAAGTCCCTTCCCCTCCTGCCAACTCAACCGTTGCAACCGGGCTTCAAGATGGCTAATCTGGAGGGGATGGACTTGCACCTCCATGATCGCGCTTCCTACTCGCATGCTCGCAACCGCCGGGAGTTTCTTTTCCGGGCCGGGGGCGGTCTGGGCGGGCTCGCGCTGGCGTGCCTGGCCCATGCGGACCCGGTTAACCCGCTGGCAGCGAAGGCCGCGCATCATCGGCCGCGGGCACGCAGCGTCATCTTCATGTTCATGGTCGGCGGGCCCAGCCCTGTTGATCTGTTCGACCCGAAGCCGACGCTCGAACGCCATCGCGGGCAGCCGTTGCCCGAATCGGTCGGCAAGCTCACGAGCCAGTTCACCAAGGGGAACGAGGCCCTGCTGCCCAGCACGCGGACGTTCCGCCGGCATGGGCAAAGCGGGCGGTGGGTTTCCGACCTGATGCCGCACTTGGCGACCCGCGTGGACGACATCTGCTTCCTGCATGGCTGCTGGTGTACTTCCACGGTGCATGCCCCGGCCATGTATGAACTGCACAGTGGCCGAACGCTGATGGGCTATCCCAGCCTCGGCTCGTGGGCAACGTACGGGCTGGGCAGCGTCAGCGAGAACCTGCCCGCGTACTGTGTGCTGCCGCAGCCGGAAGGCGTGCCTGAAGGCGGTGCCCCGTGCTGGGGTGCCGGGTTCCTGCCGGCCGTGCATCAGGGGACGCTGTTCCGCAAAGGGGCCAGCCCGATCCTCAATCTGCGGAGACCGGACGGCGTCGATGCAGCCCAGCAGGAGCGCACCTTCAATCTGGTGCGCGAGTTGAACGAACAGAACGTCGCCCCCGGCGATACCGAATGGCAGGCCCGCATCGCCAGTTATGAACTGGCCTTCCGAATGCAGCAGCATGCCCCGGAAGCGGTTGACCTGAATCGCGAGACAAATGCCACGCGCCGCGCCTACGGATTGGAGCATAAGGAGACGGCGGACTTCGGTACCCGGTTGCTGCTCGCACGGCGGCTGGTGGAACGCGGCGTTCGCTTCGTGCAGGTCTATTCCGGCGGCGGCCCGCTGGTGACCCAGTGGGATGCCCACGATGATGTGAACCGCAACCACGAAAAGATGTGCGGGCATGTCGATCAACCGATCGCGGCATTGCTCGGCGATCTGAAAGCGCGCGGGCTGCTCGATGAAACGCTGGTCGTCTGGTGCAGCGAATTCGGGCGGACGCCGTTCTCGCAGGGCGGCAGGGGACGCGACCATAACCCGCTCGGCTACACCATGTGGATGGCCGGCGGCGGCATCAAGGGCGGCCAGGCGATCGGCCGAACCGACGACTTCGGCCTGAAGGCGATTGAAGACCGTGTATCGGTCAACGATTTTCACGCGACGATTCTGCACCTGCTGGGGCTGGATCATGAGAAACTGACGTTCCGCCACAACAGCCGCGATGAACGGCTGACCGACGTGGCGGGCAATGTGATTGCGAAGGCGCTGGTTTAAAACTACGATGTTCACCGTGAATCCCGATGAGTTCCGCCACGTTCGCGAAGCGCTGGGCGACGACCCGGCCAATCTCGGCGTCGGGCTGCTGCATCTACCCGGCGAGCGGCTGGTGCTGCGCCCGTTCAACGACGTCCGGCATCGCGGCGGGCATCTCGAGATGGTGCATGAGTATGGTTGGCTGCCCGATGAGTGCCTCGGCTTCATCGTGGCGAGGCCGGCACGCGAATTGGTGATGATCAATCTGTCGCAGTTGAACGCCCGCAGCGGGCCGTTGTTCATGGCCCATGCGACGTTTCGGAAAGTTCTGTTGAGTCTCCGCCAATGCTGGGCCGGGATGGCCGCTTGCGGTTCCCCCGGATGACATCATGGTGCAAGCTCCCCTGACGACACAACACGAGACGGACCTGGAAGATCTGCTGACAGCGATCATGACCCACTTCGGCGGGGCCATCGATTTCTGGCCGTTGGTCTGCCTGTCCCGGCACGAACTCGGCGACCCCGTGCCGTTCATCGACTGCCAGTGGATCAGCCTCAATGAGCGCATCCAGGAACTGCGTGCCCGGCTGACGCTGGAAGAGCAGGAACCCAGCGAGGCCGTGCTGGAACAACTGGCCAAGCTGTCACGGATGGCGGCCGAGTTGCGTGAAGTGTTCGACTACTTCGCCAACGCCCATCGCGTCTCGCAGGGTGATCTCGAGACGGCGGTCATGAAGTTGCGGCAACTCTGGCAGGATGTGTGCAAGCGGCTCTGGCTGCTCGGTGCGCTGATCCCGCTGCCGCGCCCGCCACGGCTGACGCTCGAACGGGAGGAACATCTGCAGGCCGTCCTCGACGGTCTGTTCGACCAGTTTCTCGCCGCCCGCACCGCCCCGCCATCGGCGAACGGCAAAGGGCAT
>JBBQII010000520.1:0-3588 GCA_038324795.1 Gemmatales bacterium | reverse complement strand
GTCCGCATAAAGGGGTCAACTCCCAGCCTGGGCGTTCGCGGAAAAAAACGGGAGGGAGAAGAAGCGGCAGGGGAGAAGAAACGGCAGGGGAGAAGAAACGGAGTCAGCCGAATGGCATTAACTTAAGCCCAAAGTACCGGGCAGGACAAAAGGGGTCGGGAGTATTTTAGGCTTGTCGGTGGCCCATGCACGGGGTCAGGCATGCCACGACGACTCCGATGCAACCTGTGCCGTGGTTGGTGGTTGATATCGAGTTGGATATCCCGGTCACCCGCTCACGCAATCATCCCCGACTTGTCGCAGGCCAGTTCGGCGACGCGTTTGATGTCGTAGAAGCGACAGGATTCCATCAGGATGCGGCATTCGAACCACATGTCGCCATCGACGACGGGCATGAACAGGTCGTAGACGTTGTCCACGCCGAGCCGAACCGGCACCCCGGCGTCGAGCAGCTTGGGCACCGGGGCGATCGAGTTGTGCAGCGGGGCATTCATGTCGAGCTGCTTCATCGACAGCGCTGCCGAGGGACAGCAGATGACGCTGACGCCGGCGTCTTTGAGCAGCTTGATGATGCGGTCCTGTTCAACCGCGGGCTTGGCCGACAGCGAGATCGCGTGCACGGCACTCACTCTGCCTTCCAGGCCATGCTCGATCGTCTTGCGGGCGAGCATCTCCGTTTCATTCTCGTACGGGTTGTTCTCCTGATCGACATGCACGTCGAGCTTCTTGTTCAGGTCGCGCGCGATCGACATGATGATGTCGATATGCTTCTCGGGCAGAGGCCGATCCTTCGACGGCAGCCCGCCGACCAGGTCGGCCATCTCGCAGGCCTTGATGAAGTACTTGCGCGATTCGTCATCGAGCACGCCCTGCAGCGGTTGCACACCGATCTCGAAGCGGATCTCGTTCTTGAACTTCTTCTTGACTTCCAGTGCCGCTTCGACCGGCAGCGTGCGTACGGTACTGTCGGCATCGACGAGCGTGCGGCAGAAGGTGGCCCCCTGATCGATCATCGCCCGAACGCCGCGGCTGATGCGTTCGACGAGGTCTTCGTGGGTGTAGTTTTCCTTCAGATGCTTGTACAGCGACCACTTCTTCTGCATGTCGACCTGGCCCAGGCGCAGGTTGTCCATCGAGATCAGGTACGCCTTGTCGTAGTGGGCGTGGTAGCTGGCGAATCCGCCCAGGTTGGCGACCATCTGCAGGAACTCGGCCCGCATGTCCCACGGGCGTTTCTGGTCGGCGATCTTGTACTTGTAGAAGCCTTCCTGATCGCGCTTGATCAACTGTTCGATCGTCATGATGGCGACGTCGAGATCGGTGATCAGCGGGATGCCGTTCTCGATCGCCATCGTGCGGATCAGGTTGCTGTCCGATGATTCATCGTAGTCGTTGTTGCCGGTCAGGATGTTGATGACGAGATCGAGCCTGTCCTCCTTCAGGAACGACTTGATGTTCGGCTCGCGCTTGTCCGCGATCTTGTGCAGTTCCTGGCTGGTGACGCCCTTCTGAGCGAGATACCGGTAGGTTCCCGGTGTTGCGAAGATCGAGACATTCAGCTTCGAGAGCCGCTCGATGACGGGAAACATCTTGTCCTTGTCGGACAGCTTGCCGGCCGACAGCAGGACGTTCTTGCGGGTCTTCTTACCGATCAGCTTGAGGCTGAACGCCAGCATCTCGACTGTGTCGAGGCCCGTCATGGGGTGTGCTCCTGAGTGGTACGTCGAGTGGTGCTTCTGATCGGTCTACGGGCGGGCGCGGGGATGTCAAGTTTTGGACAATACGCGTTAAACTTACCCCGCTTACCACCTGCTTGCCAACTCCTCTTGACCGGCACGTTCACTCATGGCATCCTCCGACCCTGTATGGGGAAGCGGGAGGAAAGACGCATGATGAAGCGACAAACATACGCGTTGGTCCCGGCGATACTGGCCGGGGCATTGCTGTCGGGCGGCTGCGAGAGCATGTCCGGCACCGCGAAGGGCGGCCTGATCGGCGGCGGCGCGGGGGCGGGCCTCGGCGCGCTGGCCGGCAGTGCCTCGGGCAACGCGGGCAAAGGCGCGCTGATCGGCGGCCTGGCGGGTACCGTCATCGGTGGCATCGTCGGCAACGATGTCGATAGTGAAGAGAAGAAACGGACGGAGCGTCGGCTTGCCGTGGCCGAATCGCGACCGGCCATGATCCAGTCCAATTCCGCCCGGCTGGGCGTTTTCGACGTGATCCAGTTGAGCAAGGAAGGGATGAACGAAGACGTCATCATCAACCAGATCCGCAGCACCGGCTCGACGTTCCAGCTGTCCACGGAAGACGTACGCGCCCTGTCCGCCAACAATGTCAGCCCGCGCGTGATCGTCGAGATGCAGAACCGCCAGCCGGTTGCCCGCGTGGTGCATCAGCAGCCGCAGGTGATTTATCACCGTCCGCAGCCAGTGTACGTGGTCGACCCGTACGGGCCGCCGCCGCCGGTGATCGGTGCCGGTTTCTACACGCGCGTGCGGTGAAACGCGTGTGAAGCCGCGATGCGCAGCGGAGCGCTGTTCACGTCATGACATGGGGAATTAACACGATGTCGGGAGAACCGCGCGGGATTGTCGCCTGGGTGCCGCACCTCTGGTCCCGCGTGCTGTTTCCCGGATCGGCGGACACCGATGCGCGGGTGCGCGTGTTGTCGCTGGTGCTGTTGATTCTCTTCCCCGCAATCCTGCTCTATCCCACGCGGTCGTTTCATCTTCTTGAGCCCGATGAAGGCCGTTACGCGCAGATCGCGCGCGAGATGTTCGATCGCGGCGAATGGGTAGTGCCCACGCTGCAGGGGAAGCCGTACCTCGACAAGCCGCCGCTGCTCTATTGGCTGACGAAACTTGCCTACATGGCGTTCGGCGTCAGCGAAGCCGCCGGCCGGCTGCCCTCGGCCATCGCAGTCCACGGGGCGATCCTCATCGTCTACCTGATCGGCCGACGCAGCCTCGGCGAGCGTTCCGCGTTCTGGGGGGCGCTGCTGCTGACGGTGGCCCCCGGATTCATTGGCATGGGCCGACTGCTGATCATGGATGGGGTGCTCACGTTCTTCATCACGCTAAGCCTGTTCGCAGGCTTCGAAGCGATCCGCGGCGAGCGGTTGAAATGGTCCTGGTGGGTGATTGCCGCAGTGGCATGCGGGCTAGGTATCCTGACGAAAGGGCCGATCGCCGTGCTGCTGCTGGCCCCGCCGCTGGTCGGCTACCGCTGGTTGAACTCAGCGACGACGCGCATCGGCTGGAGAGCGCTTGCCCTGTTCATGCTGATCGCGTTGTGCGTCAATCTGCCGTGGTACATCGCCATCTTTCGGCATGAGCCGGTGTTCCTGCGTTACTTCTTCTGGGAGCACAACGTGCTGCGTTTCGTGCAGCCGTTCGATCATCTGCAGCCGATCTGGTACTACCTGCCGATCTTCCTCGGCGGGTTACTGCCGGGGACATTCCTGCTGTACGCGTTTGTCCGCTACCTGATCAGCGCGAATGAAGCGACGATCGCCACCCGGCCCCCCGCCCTCGGCTTCTGGCTGCTGGCGGGCCTCTGGTGCCTGGCCTTCTTCTCAGTTTCCGGAAG
>JBBQII010000519.1:0-3590 GCA_038324795.1 Gemmatales bacterium | reverse complement strand
ACCCAGAAGATCCCTGAAAGCGATGTCTCGTTTGAGATGATTGCCATCCCGGGCGGCACATTTACGATGGGCAGCCCCGACAACGAACCGGGTCGGCACGCGGACGAAGGCCCGCAGCATGAAGTAAAAGTTCGCCCGTTCTGGATGGGTAAGACGGAAGTCAGCTGGGACGAGTTTGACCTGTGGTGGAAGGGCGAAGAGAAGAAAGACCTCAACGCGCCGCAGGGCAAGAAGGCCGACAGCGATGCCGTCACCCGGCCCACGCCGCCATACGTCGATGAGACTTACGGCCACGAGCGTGAAAAACACCCCGCGCTTTGCATGACCCATCATGCCGCGATGAAGTATTGCGAATGGCTGACCAAGGTAACAGGCAAGCCGTACCGCCTGCCGACCGAGGCCGAATGGGAATATGCCTGCCGGGCCGGCACGACGACCGCGTACAGCTTCGGCAATGATGCATCGAAGATCGACGAGTACGCCTGGTACAAGAAGAACTCCCCGGATGAACGCCGTCGCAAGGGGACCACGCACGAAGTCGGCAGCAAGAAGCCGAACGCCTTTGGCCTGTACGACATGCATGGCAGTGTGATGGAATGGTGCTTGGACCACTACGGCAAGGAGTCCTACGCAACGTTCGCAAAGGATAAGCCGAGCCTTTGGCCCGTGCTGGTGCCGACCGACAAGCGTTTCTCGCACGTCGCGCGCGGCGGCAACTGGTCGGACGACCCGGCCCAGCTTCGCAGCGCCGCCCGCCGGGCATCGGAAGAAAGCTGGATGAAGGACGACCCGAACATCCCCAAGAGCATCTGGTGGCTGACGAAGTTCGACGTCATCGGCCTGCGCGTGGTGCGCCCGATGGAAGAACAGGACAACCTGAAGGGGCTGAAATCCAGGGTGACGGAGGAAAGCGACTGAGGCGGAAACCGGCGGAACAAGGAGCCCGGAATGACAATCGAAGAGACTCTGCGAGCGACCATTCATGCGTTGGACGTGTTGCAGATTGATACGCTTCGCAGGCTTCAGAATGGCCATCTGCCAGGAGAAGTCGCTTTGGCGAAACTCAACGGGTTGGGCGAAGTATGGGCTGAATTCAAGAAGACTCAAAAGGCGGCGGATCACTCTCCGGAGCTTTACATGGCCTACGCCACGACCGGCGGAAGCGCCAATGAACCGTCCCGGAACTGAGACAGGAGGTGCCTGTGTTTATTCATCGCAGCGAACTTAATTACACACCCGAAGAGTTGGCCGATCAACGTTGCCGGCTTGACCGCAGTTATCGGCGAGGCGGTATGAAAGTTTTTTTTGCCGTGACGGCTAACGGCTTCACTGCAAGCCGGGACGGCAACACAGGTCATGGCCGGACCGAGAACGACGCGGAACTCGATCTCGAAGTGATCGAACGTCGGCAGCTTCTTGACCCGACAGGTCAGTTCAAGGAGATCCTCGACCAGGTGTTCTTTTCACTCGAGCGGCTGAAGCGGTATGATTACCCGCCAACGAACATTGTGTAAACGGCCGTGCCGGTGCGGTGCCCACGATGACGGTCGACGAGACATTGCGAGCGACGCTGCATTCGATCTATCGCCTGCAGATTGATCTGCTGCGGCAGATTCAAGCCGGCACGCTTTCTTTTACCGATGCGAGGAAGTTACTGGAACCGCCGGGAATCGCGGACAAAGAGTTTCGGCTGATGCAGGTGTCAGCGAACGATTCGCCGGAGCTATATCTGGAGTGGGCTTTGGCCGGCAGCTCAGCGAATGTTCCTTCGCGAAGCTGAACGTGTAGTTGAGGAGGCTCAGATGCTTGTATCGCGACCCGGAATGCCGTATACCCCGCAGGAACTGGCCGACATCCAACATCGCATCAACATGATGGATCAGCGACAAAGAACGCGAATCGAGATGGTTGAAACGCCCGATGGCTTCACCGCCAGTCGTGATGGCAATACCGGCTATGGTCGTACGGCCAAGGACGCAGAGCTCGAACTCGATGTCATCGAACATCGGCAACTGCTTGATCCAGAAGGGTTTCACACGGAACTGCTGGACTCGGTGTACTATGGAGCCCGTCGACTTGAGTTGTACGACTTCCCTCCTACCGCTTCGGCGACAGCGAGTTGATTGTCACCTCGCTGCGGACCGCCACTGGCTTGAACTCGAGATTCGCGTTATCACTCTCTCTCAAACGGAGCATTCTCAATGGCAACGAACAGACGAACGTTTCTGACCACCAGCGCCATCGGCGCCGCGGCGGTCCTGGCACCGAGCGGTGTTTTCGCCGCGGCGGATGAAACGATCAAGATCGGCGTGATCGGCTGCGGCGGCCGCGGCCGCGGGGCGGCCATCGACACGCTCGAAGGCAACAAGAACGTTCGCATCATTGCCATTGGCGATGTGTTCGAGTCGTCCCTGAAGTCCTTCAAGGATAACGTCGGCAAGAGCAAGTTCACCGGCGACCGATTGGCCGTCACACCGGAGACAACCTTCATCGGGCTCGATGCCTTTCAGAAGGTGATCGATTCAGGGGTCGACCTCGTCATTCTCGCGTCGCCGCCGGGCTTCCGCCCACAGCATCTCGAAGCGGCCGTCAAGGCCGGCAAGCATATCTTCACCGAGAAGCCAGTGGCCGTCGATGCCGCGGGCATCCGCAAGGTGCTGGCACTGGTCGAAGAGTCGAAGAAGAAGAACCTTGCAATCGTGGCCGGCACGCAGCGCCGTCACCAGAAGGGCTACCTCGACACGATCGCCAAACTGCAGAACGACAAGGCGATCGGCGACATCGTGGCCGGCAATGTTTACTGGAACAACACGAACTCGATCTGGTTCCGCCCGCGCAAAGAGGGGATGTCGGATGTCGAGTACCAGATTCACAACTGGTACCACTTCAACTGGCTCTGCGGCGACCACATCTGTGAACAGCATGTCCATAACCTGGACGTCGCCAACTGGGTGATGGGTGCTCATCCGGTGCGCTGCGTCGGCATGGGCGGACGAGTGCGGCCGTGCGAGAATCCGAACGTCGACGGTCAGATCTTCGATCACTTCGCCGTCGAGTACGAGTACCCCAACGGCGTGATCATCAACAGCTACTGCCGGCAGATCGATAACTGCAACCCCGGCAACCAGTCGGAACACTTCGTCGGCACGAAGGGCGTCACGCACATGAAGGACGGTGCCTGGGATATCAACGGCCAGGAGACCGGCAAACACGACATGAAGCCCTACGTGCAGGAGCATGTCGACCTGATCAACAGCATCAAGTCGGGCAAGCCGCTGAATGAACTGCAGCAGGTGACCGAAAGCACCATGACCGCGATCATGGGCCGCATGGCCGCGTATGGCGGCCGCGGCCTGACGTGGGACCAGGCGATGAAGTCGAAGGAAGACACCATGCCGGCCAACCTCAAGTGGGACGGCAAGCTGGAAGTCTCCGCCGTGCCCTACCCGGGCAAGACGAAGTTCATCTGATTTCAATCAGGGCGAGCGGGGGGCGTAAGCCCCCTGTTTGCTTTTCCAAGGAGCATTTCGATGCCGCATCTCCTCTCCGCCGCGGAAGTCGCCCGCTACCACGATGAAGGCTACGTGATC
>JBBQII010000518.1:0-3601 GCA_038324795.1 Gemmatales bacterium | reverse complement strand
GTTTCAAACCGGGAAATCCAGTCCTTGAACAGCACATGAGCGAACACCAGCGGAATGGCCGTGATCAGCCCCATTGCAGTGGCGAAGAGAGCCAGGCCGATCGATTGGGCCTGATTGCTGACGTCGGACGCGTTGCCGCCCTTCGCGGCTGAGATGGAGGTAAACGTGCCGATCATCGAAATGACGGTGCCGAGCAGCCCGACCATCGTGGCGATCTTGGCGATGGCGAGAATGAAGGCGAGCAGGAAGTTCAACTGCGGCAGAATCTCCAGTTCGAGGACGCTGGCCATCGAGCGTTTCATGGCCGAAATACCCTGTTTCGATGCTTCCAGACCGGCGGTGTAAAGCAGGCGCGGGATCACGCCCGATTCAGTCTCGCACAGGCGCATCGCCCCTTCGACGCCTTCTTTCTGAAGTGTCTCCTGAAACAGCGGCATGAAGTCGTTCATGTTCGTTCTGGCGTTGAGATTCAGCAACCCGCGCCAGACGACGAGTGCGATCGCAACCAACGACATGAGGATCATCGGAATGGAAAAGTACCATTCGTGGAAGAGAAAATGCTTAAACGCATCCATCGCGGAGGGTCCTTGATGCAACTGTTATTTGGTGGCGAGAAGTTCGTCCCAGTTCGAGGCCTCGATCAGGCGTTTTCCCATGCGTTTCAGTCGATCGGTATCGGTGGTCGCTTCGAGTGCCGACTGCTGAGCGGGCATGATCGCCCCCCACCTAGCTTCACCAGACATGACGAGCATTTGGTGCATGCCTTCAACGAGGCCTTGAGAAAGGCCTTTCTCAAGGCCTTCTGCCATTCCTTCTTGAAGAATGTGCTGGTACGTCGAAGAGTCCTTCATCCTGACAACCTCCCGGAACAAGCTGGTGACAAGTGCCTTGTCGAAACGAAGGCCCATCAGGATGAATGCGGTACTTTCAACCTGAGCCTGCCGCTTCGCGTCGCCGGCCTCTTGTTCGACACGCTGTTCGAATCGTTTGACCGCCGCTTCTGGATCTCTGGCGGCTTCATCCGTCAACAGGGCCAACGGCAGAGTTCCGATACCGCCCGACATCAACTCGTCAACCGACAGTTCCCAAACTCGCATGATACTATAGCGAAACGTCAGGTACTCCCTGCCATCAGCATAGCGACGCTGCAGTTCGCCCGTAAGTTGTCTTGACTGGGCGCGGGCATGAAGCAGGACGACGACTGTGTAGACGGGCAAGCCCAGTCGATGCTCGGCAAACACACTGTAGACCAACGCGCGGTCGGGCAGTGTGGCATCCCAACTTGATTGTATCTCAAGATGCAGCAGAGCATCAACCGGACCGGACAATCGGAACAGTTTGTCCGCCTGAGGCGATACGGTCGACAGGTCGGCATCGATCGCCTCGGCCTTGATTCCGTTCGGCAACCCAAGCGACCGAGCCGCCAGGCGCACCCAATCGTCCGGATTGTTGTCGATCAACTCTTTCAGCGTTGCGTCGAACGGTTTCGACATGGGCGACCTTTCGCGGCTGCAGGGATTCTATTCATCCTCATCGCTGTGGACTTTCCCTTTCGCGACAATCTGCTGCTGCACGTTCGGCGGCACCGTGTCGTAGTGGCTGAAATCCATCGTGTATGAACCCTGGCCCTGCGTCATGCTGCCGAGCTGGGCGGCGTAGCGGGCGATCTCCGCCAGCGGCACCCGCGCGGAGATAACGGTCAGGTCGCCCGGCAGGCTTTCCTGATTCTCGACGTGCCCGCGTTTGCCGTTGAGATCGCTGAGAATCGCGCCGGTGTACTTCGCGGGAATGGTGATCTCCAGTTTCACGATCGGCTCGAGTAGTGTCGGCTGGGCCGTGAGGATGGCCTTCTTGAAGGCCATGCGACCGGCCGTCTTGAATGCTGCCTCGGAACTGTCGACCGCGTGGTCCTTGCCGAAGAAGACCTCCACGGCCAAGTCCTGGATGCGATAGCCCGCGAGGGCACCACGTTCCAGCAGTTCCCGGCAGCCCTTCTCGACAGCCGGCATGAATTGATTCGGAATCGTCCCGCCGACGATGTGATCGACGAATGCGAAGTTGAACTCGGGATGGTAAGACACCGATCGCATCTTTTCGAAGCGGCTCTTGTTCGCGAACTGTTCTTCCAGTTCCTGCTGGTTGGTGATCTCGCGAGAAAGGGGGTAGATGCGCAGGTGGACCTCCCCAAACTGTCCGCGCCCGCCGGACTGCTTCCTATGACGGTAGTCGGCCGCACCTTCACTCTGGATCGTTTCCCGGTAGGGGATCTTCGGTTCGTGGGTCAGCACTTCGAGATCGTAACGCCTTTTCAGACGGTGCTGAATCACTTCGAGGTGAACCTGGCTGACGCCGTTGATCACCAGTTCGTGCGTCTGGGCATCGTGGGTGATCGTGAAGGTGGGATCCTCGTCGGCGATGCGCGACAGCGACTGCGAAATCTTCTGCTCGTCGCCGCGATTTTTCGGCTCGATGGCAAGTCCGAACATCGGCCGCGGAAACACGGGATCGGGCAGCCGGGGTGCGTGCGTGTCGAAGGCGACCGTGTCCCCGATATGCAGTCCGTCGATCTTGGCGACGCCGAAGATGTCGCCCGGATAGGCCTCGTCTACCGTGATGTGCGTCTTGCCCTGCATCATCAGCAGATGCGCGACCCGGCTTGACTTGCCGGTACGCAAGTTGATCAGCGGGTGCGTCGTATCCATCTTCCCGGACACAACCCGTATGAAGCTGAGATTGCCGACGAACCTGTCGTTGACCGACTTGACCACTTGCCCGACGAACGCGCCATTCTCGCTGCCGAAGTGCTCGGCCTGGCCGTTGAGGATGCTGTTGAGCCGGACTTGGGCATGCAGGGGCGACAGCGATTCCTTGGCGACCGCGTCCATCAGTTCGTCGATGCCGGTTTCATTCCTGGCAGCCGTGCAGAAGATCGGGATCACCGTACCGGCTTCGAGGGCATGCGGGATCGCCTGCTCCAGTTCAGCGGACTCCAGCTCGCCATCTGACAGATATTGTTCCAGCAGATGTTCATCGCATTCGACAATCGCCTCGATCATCATCGAACGGGCATCGCGAAGATTGACCGGCAGATCGGCCGGCTCCGACGCGGGCGGGTTGAGCACGTCAATGACCCGGCTGAATGACGCCCCGACGCGGTCGGGAATGTTGAACAGCACGCACTGCTTGCCGAACGACGCTCGGATCGACTCGATGAGTTCGGGGAAATGCACGTTGTCGGCATCGAGCTTGTTGATGACGATCATGCGGGCCAGCCCCTGCTGGCCGGCCGTGTGGAACATCCGCCGGGTGTTGACTTCCACGCCCGCCGAAGCGGAGATGACGATCACGGCAGTCTCGACCGCGTTCAGGGCTTCCAGGGCAGCCCCCACGAAGTCGGCCGAGCCCGGGGCATCGAGCAGGTGGATCAGCTTGCCGGCATGTTCGAGGTGGAGAAGGCTGGTGTCGACCGAGGAGTGGCGGGAATGTTCTTCGTCGTCGAAATCGGAGTAGCTGGTGCCGTCGTCCACGCTGCCGAGCCGTTCGACGGCATGAGCTTTGTGGAGCAAGGCATCCGCCAGCGAGGTTTTACCGCAGGCGCGAT
>JBBQII010000517.1:0-3622 GCA_038324795.1 Gemmatales bacterium | reverse complement strand
AGCGGGATCGTCACCTGTTTGCCGATCAGGTGCTTGTAGCGCTCATCGGAGGGGTGCACACAGACGGCGGTATCGCCGAGCATCGTTTCCGGGCGGGTCGTCGAGAAGCGGATGAATTCATCAGTGCCGACAACGGGGTACTTAAATGTCCAGAAGCCGCCCTTGGTGTTCTGCACGTAGGTTTCATCGTCGGCGACTGACGTCTGCAGGTGCGCGTCCCAGTTGACGAGGCGCTTGCCGCGGAAGATGTAGCCGTCGCGGAACCAGTTGAAGAAGGTCACACGCACTGCCCGCGAACAGCCTTCGTCGAACGTGAATCGCGTGCGTTTGAAGTCGGCCGAGGCACCCAGTTGCTTCAGCTGGCCGAGGATGCGGGCTTCGTACTTGTCCTTCCACTGCCAGATTCGTTTGACAAGTTCTTCGCGACCCAAGTCGTACCGGGTTTTCTTCTCCTGCGCGAGCACAAGGCGTTCCACAACGGCCTGCGTGGCGATGCCGGCATGGTCGGTCCCGGGGATCCACTCCGCGTTGAAACCCTGCATGCGTTTCCAGCGGATGAGCACATCCTGCAGGGTGCCGTTGAGTGCGTGCCCCATGTGCAGGGCACCGGTCACGTTCGGCGGGGGAATGACGATCGTATACGGCGGCCGTAATGGATCGGGCCGACTGTGGCTGTAGCCGCGTTCTTCCCAGAACGCGAGCCACTTCGCCTGTGCTTCGTGCGGGTCGTAGGCCTTCGAGAGTTCGGTTGACATGTTTGGTGGTTACTTCCGTCCTTGCGAATCGCTTAACTTGGATTCCAATTCGCGAATGCGTGCCTCTGCCTGCTCGGCGCGTTGCTTTTCCTGCTCGGCACGTTCGGCGTGCTGTTCGATCTGCCGATGCATTTCAATTTGGCGAGCCATTGATTCATCGATCTGCTTCGCCATTTCGAGTGGCTCGGGGATCAGCTTATTCTGATTGTCGAAACAGCGGACTCGTCCTTCATGGATCCGGAACGTCAGATCGAGGTTCGGAATCAGGATGCCGCCTTCCGCGTCGGATTCCATCAGTTCAAAGCCGTTCGCGCCAGCCCGATGGCCGATCAGCCTGCTGGGCGGCTGGCGTTTCCGCTTGCGGTTGTCGACGATCAGGTAGTACGGCACCTTCGCCAGAAAGTACTCATCCATCTTGATGCCGACATCATTCCGGCGCGTATTCGGCGAGGTGACTTCGATGACCAGCAGAATCGCCGCTTCCATGTCGTGGACGCGGAACGTCGCCATGTCGTCGTCCGGCCGTTCCTTGAGTCCGCCGAAAACGACCAGGTCCGGACCGTGCGGAATGATGCCCGGTTCCTGCCAATCCACCCTCAGATCGGGCGAAACGAACATGTCGGCCCGTTCCCGCAATGCAAAATCAAGCGTCACTCGCAAGGCAACACGATCGCGGGCATGGGCATTGTTCTGCACGATGTAATCGTACTCCTGCGGATGAAGCACGTCCCACTTCGTCAACGGCTCCCGCACCCAATGAAAGTTACCGTCGGGCCCGCGGCGCTGCACGTCCCGCCACCCCAGCCGGAACGGGTCCGGCGGGGCTTTCGTCTTGCGCGATACTGAAGGTTGAAAGCGGGCCATCACTCCCCTCCCCGTGCCTCCGCGTCTTTGAAGAGTTTATACTCAATCGAATCGACCAACGCCAGCCATGACGCTTCGATGATATTCTCGCTGACGCCGACCGTGCTCCAGACGTCCGCCCCATCCCGCGTTTCGATCACAACGCGCACCCGCGCGGCCGTGCCCTGCCGGGCATTGACGACACGCACTTTGTAGTCGACCAGATGCACCTCCGCCAACCGCGGGTACATCGGCAACAGGGCTTTGCGCAGCGCTCCATCGAGCGCATTGACGGGCCCGTCCCCTTCGCTGACGGTGTGCTGCGTCAGGTCGTGCGCCTTCAGCTTCACCGTCGCTTCGGTGATCAGTCGGCCCTCAAGATTGCGTTCGATGTTCACGCGATAGTGATAGCGCTCGAACCAGGGCACATACTGACCGATTGCCTTCTTCACCAGGATGTCGAATGACGCCTCGGCCGCTTCAAACTCGTATCCCGCGTTCTCCAGATCCTGCACCTGATTGAGGATCTTCGCCATTACCGTTTTGTCGTTGTTGATGTCGTACTTCGTCGTCTTCGCCAGAATCGTCGACTGACCGGACAGTTCGCTGACCAGGATGCGCCGCTCATTGCCTACCTGCTCCGGTTCGATGTGCTCGTAGCTGATCGGGTTTTTCGCCACCGCGTGGGTATGCATGCCCCCCTTGTGGGCAAACGCACTCTGGCCTACGAATGGCTGGCCGGGGCGGAAGTTCATGTTGGCCACTTCATAGACGTAGCGAGAAGTTTCGGTCAGCCGGATGAGGCTGCCGGGTTGCAGCACCTCGTACCCGTACTTGAGGGCCAGATTGGCGATGACGCTGCACAGATCGGCGTTGCCGCAACGCTCGCCGATGCCGTTCATCGTGCCCTGCACCTGCGTGGCCCCTTCCCGCACGGCCGCCAGCGAGTTGGCAATGGCCAGTTCGCAGTCGTTGTGCGTGTGGATGCCGATCTCGCACTTCAGGTGCTTCCGCACCACCGCGACGCGCTCAGCCACTTTCTCGGGCATCGTACCACCGTTGGTATCGCAGAGGATAATGACCGCCGCCCCCGCCTCCTCGGCGGCCTTCAAAGTGCGCAGTGCATACTCCGGGTTGGCCTTGTAGCCATCGAAGAAATGCTCGGCATCGTAGAACACTTCGCGCCCCTGCGACTTGCAATAGGCAATCGAGTCCGCGATCATCTGCACATTCTCATCCAGACTGGTGCCCAGGATGTCGCGGACGTGCATGTCCCAGGTCTTGCCGACAATTGTCACCACGGGCGATTCTGCATCAAGGAGCGCCTTGATGCACGTATCATTCGCGGGATCCGAGTTCTTGCGGCGCGTCATGCCGAACGCGACCACTTTCGCATGCTTCAGTTGCAGCGCTCGTACCGCCTGGAAGTACTCGAAATCCTTCGGGTTCGATAGCGGGTAGCCGCCTTCGATGTAGTCAATACCCAGTTCATCCAACCGGCGGGTCAGTTGCAGTTTGTCCTGCAGCGAGAACAGCACGCCCTCGCCCTGGCTGCCATCGCGGAGAGTCGTGTCGTAGATTGCGATGCGCATGGATGATTTCACTTTACTCAGTCGACAAAAAAAGCCCCGGAGCAGGATGCTCCGGGGCCGTGTTCTTCGCGTATTCGAGGAACCACCCGGAGCTATTCGGTACGAAGCATCGCGACGACGATAATCGCCGGGATGCTGACCGAAATTCGCGCCGTGCTATTCATCGCTGTTATCTCAGCCCAGTCTACCTGTCAGGCGAACAAAGTCAACCGCCCGGGAAAGGGTCACTTCTTCGGTTCGACGACTTTCAGTTCGATCTTCTCCGCCGTCAGAAGCGGGCCCTTCTTGTCGTCGTCGCCCGCGGGCATCTGGTAGGTCGCGCTCAGCGTGTAGTCGCCTGCTTCCAGCCAATAGATGTTGCGCGACTGATTGCGGAACCCGTCGACCAGTTTTGTGTAGGGCATGTCGTGGGACTTGCCCGGTTCAATCGTC
>JBBQII010000516.1:0-3623 GCA_038324795.1 Gemmatales bacterium | reverse complement strand
CCACCGGGGAAGGCCCTTAGTTCTGAAACCATTTTTGTCATGGTGTTGTACCCGGGGTTAAGTGGGTCGGTTTGGGGGTTTCTGTATCCTATGGCTGCTGGGGGAAGGTGGTTGGGGTTTTGTTTTTCATGCCGCCTTCGCCGAGCAGCCTGAGGATACGGTACCCGCCAAGCCGACCCAGTTCACCGGGGGTACTCGACGATGACAGATAGGGTTGCAGATCTTCGGGCATGCCGCGGTGGATGATCGAATCCGCGTACGGATCGACGACGGGGTCGGCCGCCATGATATCCGGGTCTGACGCCGGTAACTGGTCGGGGAAGATCGGCCGCGAAGCGTCGGACATAAGCAGGTTCATGGGAGTCGATCGTGATGTCCGCGAGAGTTCAGGCGAGCCGGATGGACGTTCTCCGGAAATTACTCTCGATGGTCAAATCAAGTCTCTAACACCGTTTGCGGGCTGTCAACTTCGAAACGGGACCCACGTATCGGCAAAGCGGATTCGGGAAGGCAGGCACGTCACGCTTTGCCTGAATTACTTCTAGCTCACAATTTGCCACGCGGCGGGATTCGGGACCGGTTTCGGCCGTTTCAACACGGAAAGAGGTGCCGAATGTACAGTAGAAGGTGACCGACTTGGAGAATTCGCAGTCAGCTGAATGCTTCAAGTTCAGAACACAGCCCGATCGCCAGCGAGGGAAAGCGTTCACCTCGCTGGCGATCGGGCTTTGTTCCATGCTTGACCATGCAATCACTATGCGAGAACTTCCTTTGCCACGTTGCCTTTCACGTCGGTCAAGCGCATGTCGCGCCCGGCATATCGGTACGTAAGCTTCTCGTGATCCAACCCCAGCAGGTGCAGGATGGTCGCATGCCAGTCGTGGATGTGCATCTTGTCTTCGACCGCTTCGTAGCCGTACTCGTCGGTCTTGCCGTGGACATGGCCACCCTTGACGCCGCCGCCGGCCATCCACATGCTGAAGCCCTTGTTGTTGTGGTCGCGGCCATCGCCGAACTGGGCGTAGGGGGTTCGCCCGAACTCGCCGCCCCACAGGACCAGCGTGTCCTTGAGCATGTCGCGCTTCTGCAGGTCTTCGAGAAGACCCGCGATCGGCTTGTCGATCGCCTTGCAGTTGCGTTCCAGGTCGTCCTTCAGATTGCGATGCTGATCCCAGCCGCCCATCGAGACTTCGACGAAGCGCACGCCGGCTTCGACGAGCCGCCGGGCGGTCAGGCAGCGTCGGCCGAAGTCGCCGCCACCGGGGCGCGGGCCGCCGAATCCGCCGCCTCCTCCGCCGGCCGCGATGCCGTACATGTCCAGCGTGGCCTTGGTTTCTTTCGATGTGTCAAGCACTTCGGGCAGCTGAGCCTGCATGCGGAAGGCGAGTTCGTACGACTCGATCACTCCTTCAATCGCGGCATTGCCGCCATCACGCTCGGCCGCCGTGCGATTCAGGCTTTGGATGAAATCAAGCTGTTCGCGCTGGGCGTCGGTCTTCATCCGTGTGTTTTTGATGTTGGCGACGGCGTTGGGATCCCCGCCGAAGCCGCCCGCGCCAATTTTGGTCGCCTGGTAGATGGCAGGCAGGAATGACGAGCCATAGTTGACTGACCCGCCGTTCTGCACAGGCGGGTTCAGTGTGACGAAGCCGGGGAGATTGGCGTTCTCGGTGCCCAGGCCATACAGCGTCCAGGCCCCCATGCTGGGGCGCGGGAACTGGAAGCTGCCGGTGTGCATCTGCACAAAGGCCTGCGGATGGTTGGGAATGTCGGTGTGCATGCCGTTGAGCATGCAGATCGAGTCCGCGTGCTTGCCGAGTTCGCTGAACTGCTCGGACATCCACATGCCGGACTGGCCGAACTGCTTGAACGCGAACTGTGAAGCGAGCAGTGTCGGTGCCCCGCCGAAGCCCCGGCCCGACTTGAAGGTCTTGCCGTTGTCGGTCTTCAGTTTCGGCTTGTAGTCGAACATGTCGACATGGCTGGGCCCGCCGTCCATGCACAGGAAGATCACGCGTTTTGCCTTCGCGGCATGGTGCGATTTCTTCGGTGCAAGCGGATTGGCCGACTCTTTCTCGGCCGCGGCATTCGCCATGGCCGCGAGCGCCAGGTAGCCGAACCCGCAACTGGTTCCTTTGAGCATCTGTCGTCGGTTCATAGCGGTGATCCCGATCTTCGTGTGTGAATCCCCGAGATTCGCTTCGCTCACCCCGGGGCTTGTCCTGGTGTTTTCTTGCTGACCGCTGACCGCTGACGGCTGTCCGCTGACCGCTACCGCTTGTACTGGAACTCCGCAGAGGCGAACAGCGCCTGGGCGAAGGCGCTCCACACACCCATCGGGCGATTGTCCTGGGCCGGGCCGAAGCCGCCCTTGCCGAACGGCCCCTTGGGCGGCGGGTTGCCCTTCGGGACGGCCGTGTTCGTTGCCTGGAACTTGCGAAGGAAATCGAGCGCCGTCGCTGACTCCGACTCCGTCGGTTCCCGGCCGAACAACTTCAAGTAGGCGTACTTCACCCTGGCTTCGTCTGTCTTCGCCGATTCGAAGATCTCCTTGCCCGCGGACTCGGCCATGCGCATCACCCACGGGTTGTTCAGCAGGAACAATCCCTGGGACGGCACGTTGGTCGTGTTTCGCTCCGCGGTCACGAGACTTGGATCAGCCGCATCGAACAGCGCCAGCGAGTCGGGCAGGTTGTCCCGCATGATGGTCAGGTAGACCGAGCGATGGTTCGAGTTCGTATCCAGGTCCCGCGTCGTGCGGATCAGCGTTCCGGAAAGCCCCTCGCCGAAGTTGGCGACAAGGCTGCCGACCGCGGGTGATGGATCCAGCTTGCCCGATACCGCGAGAATCGAATCGCGAAGCACTTCCGCATCGAGCTTGCGCGGGGCCATCCGCCAGATCAGGACATTGTCCGGGTCGATGTCGAAATGTTCGCCCGAGTTGCGCGAATCGAGCCGGTAGGCGTGCGTCATCACCATCCGCTTGATCAGCTTTTTCACCGACCAGTCGTTCTTCATGAAGCTGATCGCCAGGTGATCGAGCAGTTCGGGATGGCTGGGCGGCTGGCCCGAAGCACCGAAGTTGTCCGCCGTCGGCACCAAGCCGCGGCCGAACAGATGCAGCCAGACGCGGTTGGCCATCACGCGGGCCGTCAGCGGGTTCTTGTCGTTGGTAATCCACTCGGCCAGTTCCTTGCGGCCGCTGCCGGCACGGATCGTCGGCATCTCTTTCGAGACCACCTGCAGCACGCCGCGATGAACGATTTCACCCGGGCGGTTCACTTCACCGCGCAGGTAGACCGGCATGTCGCGCGGTGCGGAGCGTTCGCGCACACCCATGGCCGACGCCTTGGGGGTGCCGTCCTGCTCGTAGGAGGCCAGCTTTGATTCCAACTGCGACATCTGGATGTTGATGCGCACGCCGTTCATGCTCAGGAATGGGGCTTTGGCATCTCCCTTCGCCATCTCGGCGAGTTCCTTCTTCATGTCGGCAATCTGCGACTTGATCCGCTCGCGTTCAGCGGCAGGCAATGGGGCGATGTTCGGCACCTTGGCCCCGGCCGGCAGCGCGAGGAGTGAGGACGGATGCGCGGCCTGAATCTGCCGCAACGTGCCGTAGCAGG
>JBBQII010000515.1:0-3633 GCA_038324795.1 Gemmatales bacterium | reverse complement strand
GACGCGCGTTCCAGCATGCGGGCCACGTCGTCGAAGCGGTCGGGGCTGCGCGGCACCAGCACCAGCCGCAGTTTCTCGTGGCGTACGCGCAGGCGGCGGAACACGTCCAGCAACACTTCCTCTTCGGGGGCATGCGTACTGCCTGCCACGAAAAGGAGTTCATCCGGCCGAATTCCCAGGCGGGCCGCCAGTTGGCGGGACTGCGTATTGCCGCGATCCGATGGAGCCCCGTCGTACTTCACCGACCCGGTGACCGCCACGCGGCCGGCGGGGATGCCCAGTGAAGTCAACGCATCAGCATATGTCGATGATTGCATCGCGAAGCGGGTGACGCGGTCGAGCAGCAGCGACCGTGCCGCCCGGCCGAGCTTCGCGTAACGGGCAGCGCTCTTCGGGCTCATCCGCCCGTTGATGATCACGACCGGGACCGACTTGCTCTGAGCGATTCGCAGGAAGTTGGGCCAAAGTTCGCTTTCGGCGAGGACGACAAGTTTCGGCTGCAATGCGTCGAGCGTTCGCTTGACGGCCCAGGAGAAATCGAACGGCCAGTAGATGACCGTCAGGTCGGCGAAGCGCTTGCGCGCCTCGCTCATGCCGGTATCAGTCGTGCAGGAGACGACACAGCGATAGGCGGGGTGCCGTTTGCGGAACGCGGCAACGACGGTGCCGAGCAGGTTGATCTCGCCGACGCTGACACCGTGAAACCACGCCACGGGACGGCCGTCATCATCAGGTAAAAAAGAGAGGCCAACCAGTTTCTGCGACAGCCCCTGCCGGTACCGGCCGGTCATCAACGAACGGATGACCAGCCACGGGGCCAGGAACATGAGGGCTACCGCATAAGCGGCGTTGATGACATAGGTCATGGAATCCATTCCATGTAGAGGGACAGCGACGCCGCTGGTTGTAGCCGCATTCTGGCGAATGCGGCTACAAACAAAGAACTAAATCGGTTGATTGATCTTCATATGGCAGTTCTTGTACTTCTTGCCGCTGCCGCACGGGCACGGGTCGTTGCGGCCGACCTTTTCGATGCGATTGCGGATCGGTTCCTTCTTCTTACCCGTGTCGACATTCGCGGTGCCTTCTTCAGCCTGCTGCTGTTGCTGGGTCGCACTCTGAACGTACGTGCGGGCCTGCTCGTGCTGAGCGGTCTGCCCTGCCCACAGAGCGTCCTGAAACGCTTCCTGGCCGGCATCTTCCATACGGAAGACGGCATCGGTAACGCGGTCCTGCAGGTTCTCCCACATGACGTCGAACTCTTTCATGCCCTCTTTCTTGTAGACCGTCTTCGGGTCTTCCTGGGCAAAGCTGCGCAGGCCGACCACGGACCGCAGATGGTCCATCGTCAGCAAGTGTTTCTTCCACGACGAATCGAGATTGTCCAGCAGCAGGTTGCGCTCCATGCTGTTCATCTCGGGCCGGAACTTGCGGTCGAACGCATTCCACAGCGTCTGCCGCACGTCGTCGGCCACCAGACCAACGATCTTCTGCTGCTCGAGATCAATCTGGAAGGTTTCCTTCATCCAGTCGCACAGTTCGCGGGCATCCTCGGCCTCGGCGGCACTGGACCCGGAGAGCGATTCGTCGACTTTGGCATCAATCGTCGTCTGGTCGATTGTCGGGTACGCCTTGCGGCTCAATTCGAGGAGCATCTCACGAAGCCGTGAGCGCGCTTCGGTGCGGAAATCCTGCTCGGGCAAACTGTCCGCCAACTCACCGTACCGGCCCTTGGCCCAGCGCAGCAACCCTTCGCGGTCGTACTTCTGCTGCCCGGCAGCGTTGCCCGCCACACGCTCCGCCATATGCGCGGCCACGGCGAGTTCCACCGGAAAGGTGATCTCCCGTTCGCGGTACAGTTCCCGCACCTTCGTGCCGATCTGTTCCTTGATTTGCGTTTCGCTCCGGGTGCGCAGTTCTTCGATCGGCAGCAGCACCTGAAATTTCTGGCGGACCCAATCGATCAACGAGTTGAAACCATAATCCGGGTCGAGGTATTTCTTACCGTCCGTCAGGTCGATCTCGTTGATCGACTTCGACGCTTCCTCGAGCAAGTATTCCGGGAGCTTTTCACGGCCGACCTGCTTCAACTGACGATCGTTGAGCTTCAGGTTGTAGCGTGCACTGATCATGCGCGCCATTTCCTGCCACTTCCAGTCTTTCGGGTCGTCGTCCTCGGCCAGGTTCTCATCCATGCCTTCCTGGACGATGGATGGCACATTCCTGATTGCCTTGTCGCGGGCCAGCGAATCAGCCTCGTCGAAGCTGAGGTTGCGGAACTCGCCCTCTTCAAAGTCGACGCCGAGCCGATTGGAGACGAACTCCGTGAACGCGTCGGCCCCGTAACTGCCGCTCAGGAATCGATCCACCGCGCCGGAGATCTGTGCGACGATCATCGCGATGATCTCCGCCTTGCAGTTCCGGTCTAACAGGATCTGGTTGCGCTTGCCGTAGACGCGCTTGCGCTGGGTATCCATCACCTCGTCGTATTCGAGAAGGTTCTTGCGCTGGTCGAAGTGATACTCTTCCACCTTCTTCTGCGCGGCTTGGATTCGTTTGCTGACCATCCGGCTTTCGATCGCTTCGCCTTCTTTCATGCCGAGGCGAGACAGCACGCCGGCGACCCACTCTCCGCCGAACAGGCGCATCAGTTCGTCCTGAAGCGACAGGTAGAAGCGCGACGAGCCCGGATCGCCCTGCCGACCCGCCCGGCCGCGAAGCTGGTTGTCGATGCGGCGGCTTTCATGCCGTTCACTGCCGATGATGTGCAGGCCGCCCAGGGCCGCGATCTCGCGCCCGGCCTCTTTCATCCGGTCGCGTTTCTCGATCGAGTCGACGACCGCTTTCCACTCGTCGTCCGGCACGTCCAGGCGTGTGGCGTACTTGTCCTTGAGGACGGCCCACGCCATCGTCTCCGGGTTGCCGCCGAGGATGATGTCGGTACCGCGGCCGGCCATGTTGGTGGCGATCGTCACCGCGCCCTGCCGGCCCGCCTGTGCGACAATCTCCGATTCGCGGGCGACGTTCTCGGGCTTGGCGTTGAGCAGTTCGTGCTTGATCCCGCGGCGGTTCAGCATGCCCGAGAGTTTTTCGGACTTGGCCACATCGGTCGTGCCGATCAGAATCGGCCGGCCGGTGTTGTGGATCTCGACAGCTTCGTTGATCAGCGAATCCCACTTGTCCTTATCGGTCAGGTAGACCAGGTCGGGCGAGTTGATGCGCTGCAGGATCTTGTTGGTCGGAATGGCGACGACGTCGAGCTTGTAGATCTTCCAGAATTCGCCCGCTTCGGTCATGGCCGTACCGGTCATGCCCGCGATCTTGCGGTACAGGCGGAAGTAGTTCTGCAGCGTGATGGTCGCCAGCGTCTGATTGTCCTGCTTGATGGCGACGCCATCACGCTTGTGCTTGGCGTCCACCGCCTGATGCAGGCCGTCGCTCCATTGCCGGCCGTACAGGGCACGACCGGTGTGCGTATCGACGATGACGATCTTGCGTTCGCCTTCGTGATCCATTACCAGGTAGTCTTTATCGCGATGGTACAGCGTGTGCGCCCGCAGCGAGTTGTCGAGCAGGTGCGGCCATTCCATGTTGCCGGCCGTGTAGAAGCTCTCCACCTGGGCCAGTTCCTCG
>JBBQII010000514.1:0-3633 GCA_038324795.1 Gemmatales bacterium | reverse complement strand
CTTCATCGCCGCGGCGCTATTGAAGCCGCCGGTGGCGAAGGCGGTGAAGATTGACGCGAAGAAGTAGGGTGGAAAACAACAAGGGGATAATCACAGTTATCCCGCCATTTCTCCCAGCGTGAGTTCGCCCCGGATCGTTGGCTCGTTCATGTTGAGTCGCCCTGCTCTGTCTCTTCTCAGGACGATCAGCGATTCACAATCACTTCCCAAAGTACACCCCCATCGTCGTCTTCCACGCCACCGCCTCGCGCGCGGCGGGCGACAGCCGATCCAGCAGACCGGCGTAGCGGCCCATCGTCGCGGGTAGTTTGTCGAAGTGGCCCACCAGGTCGGAGCCGAGCAGGAATCGCTCGGCCCGGCGTTCGATCAGGGCCAGCCATTCATTCTGAATGATGCCATCGCGGCAGATCACTTCGTCGTAGCCGATCCAGGAGAGGTCGATGTGCAGGCGCGGGTAACTGACCAGCATCCGTTCGATCATCTCGAAGTAGGCATCGTGCGTGACCCTGCGCGACAGCCCGGCATGCGCCCAGACGACCTTCAACTTCGGATGGATTGCCAGGGCCTCTTCGAGTTCATGCAGGTAGACGTATTCGTTATGGCAGCCGACGGAACTGCTGTTGGTATGCAGCAGAATCGGCAGATCACGGGCGGTACAGAATTCGTAGATCGGCATCATGGCCGGGTGATTAGCCCGGGCCGACTCTTCGAGCATCAGGTTGGTCAGGTCGTCGTGCCGCAGCAGCACTTCGCCGACGCCGGCCCAGTGGGGATACGACTGCCAGATGCGTTCCAGATGGCGGATGCCGTGCATGTCAGTCGGGTTGAAGCCGCAGGCCATCGGAGCGAAGCGTGAGCGTTGTGTATCGGTCAGCGATTGAAGCGCGTCGACCACCAGTTGATCGGTGAACGAGTAGTAGTAACAACGGGCGTTGTCATCAAGGTAGTACTTCGGCTCGCGCGGGTCGTAGGCGTTCCACTTCTTCACCACCGGCATGCCGAATACGACAGCCCGGTCGATGCCACCCGCGTCCATCTGCCGCAACAGGACATCAATGCCGTCGGACTGCTGCAGGAAGTCAACGAGGTGGATATGGCCGTCGATCAGGTTCATGTTCTTTGTTGTCGCAACTGATGTGGAAAAGTCATTGATCAATACCGACCGCGCGAGATTTCAGCCACCGCGACAGCGATTTCTGACTCTCGTTCGACGCCCGGCCCGCAAGCAGCCCCTCCACGCTGATATCTTCGTCCAGCAATGGCCACGATATTCCCTGGCCGCCACCGATTAGCCGCCATTGGTTGCGCTCCTCTGGTTGCCCGTGCTCCAACCGGGGATACCATCCAATCGGCACCGCGACAGAGCGGCCATCGGACAAGAATACACTGAGGGCATCGGCCGAGACTTCAACCCTGACGGCCGAAGCGCTCAGGGTTTCAGGGACCGAAGTAATCATTCCATGCCTCCAACAGTTTATCGCGGTGGGCAGAAACCAGACTGGCGATTGTCCGAAGTTCAGACGCGGAGAATCCCCGGCTGCTCTCCTGTCGAACGGGATCGAGCCAGTACTTTGCCTGCGCAGAATCACGTTCAGCGTGAATGTGGGGCGGCTCAGCGCCGTCGGCCGAATAGAAGAAGAAACGGTAAGGCCCGAACCGCAGTACCGTAGGCATGCCGATAAGTTACCGTAATCAACCACCACACTCAAGCGGCGAAACGACTTCCTGTTGCATCATCCCGCTAAACCGGGTAAACAGGGTGATCTTTCAAGAGGGACGCACGGATGCGGATCATCAATCCCCACGTTCACCAGGCCATCGAATCAGGGGCGGGGCTGCGCCTGAATCTCGGATCGGGCCTGCGGCCGCGGCCGGGGTTTTTCGGGCTGGACCATGTCAAGTTGCCAACCACGGACATCGTGGCCGACCTGAACGAACCGCTCAGTGAGCTGCCCGATCACTGCGTCAGCGAGATCTACACCCGGCACACGCTCGAGCATATCCGCGACCTGTTGCCGCTGATGGGCGAACTGCACCGCGTCTGCCGGCCCGATGCCCGTATCGAGATCATCGTTCCGCATTTTTCGAACCCGTTCTTCTACAGCGACCCGACCCATGTACGGGCGTTCGGGCTGTACACCTTCTACTATTTCGCGGACGAGGCCGATCAGCCGCGTCGGAAGGTGCCTGCGTTCTACGTGCCGCACCGTTTTCAGATCGATTCAGTGTCAATTGAGCTGATGCGCCGGGGCCGGGTACGCGGTCCGGCTTCGTTCGCGCTGGAATGGTGGATCAACCGCGGAATCCAGCAGCTTGACTGGTACGAACGCAGCGCATGCTGGCTGTTTCCCGCCGAAAGCGTGCAGTACGTACTGCGGCCGAAGAAGACCGCCCCGCTGCTGCCGCGGGTCGGGATGCGCGGCCCGGGGGTTGAGGTGTCGAAAGAAAACGCTTCTGCCGCATTTGCCGCCTGACGAGAAACGTACTAGGGTTGTGCGATCCCACACAGCCCGAGGTACGTACGGTCATCATGAAAGCCACACCGATCACTGCGGAAGTCATCCGCGTCGAAAACGCCACGTCGTACCCCGTCCATCAGGATACGCTGCGGACGACCGCCCTGCACACGCTCGGCGAGTTCTCCATCGATTCGGTGAACGTCGGCGACGTCCTGGGCAAGTACGTACTTGTTGCCCGCATTGGCCATGGGTCGACCAGTTTCGTCTTCCTGGGCAGGCATCGGAAACTGCAGTTCCCGGTGGCCGTCAAGGTGCTGGAACCCTCCACGCTGATCGGCGCCCCGCATCTGATCGAAGCGTTGGAGGCTGAGGCCATTCACCTGGCGCAGATCAATCACCCGAACGTGATCCGCCTCTGGGACTTGGATGACGAAGGTCCGGTCCCGTACATGGTGCTGGAGCATGTGTCCGGCGGCACGCTGGCCGACCTGATCCAACGCAAGGGAGCTCTCCCCCCCGCCCATGCCTGGGCGATCATCCGGCAGGCGGCCGAAGGCCTTGCAGAAGCCCACAAACACGGCATCATCCATCGCGACGTAAAGCCCGGCAACCTGCTCCTTGGCCGGGACGGCCATGTGAAGGTCGCCGACTTGGGCCTGGCGATGGTCAAATCGGAGAAACAGAAAAAGAAGGCGGCCGAGAAGGGCCGGGAATCGCTGCCGACCGGCACGGCCGGGTACATCGCCCCTGAACAGGCGATGAATCAGCAGATGTGCGACTTCCGTAGCGACATCTACTCGCTGGGCTGCACGCTGTACCAGGCGTTGACGGGGCGTATGCCGTTCGAAGGCCGATCGTCGATGGAGGTGATCATGAAGCACCTCGAACAGGCCCCGCCTGACCCGAAGCAATTGGCCCCGGAACTAACCGACGAATGCGCCGCCGTGGTGCTGAAGATGCTGGCGAAGAAGCCCGAAGATCGTTACGCCAGCTACGACGATTTGCGCCTGGCCCTCGCCCAGGCGATCGGCGACCGCCGCGCCCCTCGCCCGCTCGCGGAGGCGTTTCTGCAGTTCGCGGGGATGGGGAAGGCGTAGGGCGACGCCGCAAGCGGCTCAAAACTTCAACTTCAACCGCCCCAGCCGCTCCACTGTCTCGGCCATCAGGGCGTCTT
>JBBQII010000513.1:0-3637 GCA_038324795.1 Gemmatales bacterium | reverse complement strand
GTCGGACAGTTGGAACTGCACATCGGCCCGGCCGCTTTCGTGAACCACCAGCACGGGGTGCCAGTAGACCGTTTCGGTGAAGTCATCGCGCGTCTCGGGCTGGCCGTTGCGCGGGAACTTCTGGAACTTGTACTCGCGGACGAAGAAGCCGGGGGCCTGTTCCGACTGGGCCATCAGCATCTCGTACATCTGCTGTTGCTGCATCTGGAACGCGCCCTCGCCAAGCGCGACACCGGGTTTTGCAATCGCCGCCTGCGGTTCATTGGCCAACTGCCCCTTGCCTGCTTCAGCCCGCTGCATTTCGCGCTGGCGAAGGTTCTGCATCCGGGCGAACTTCTCGGCACCCGCCATGCGGCCGCGGTTGAACAACTGGGCGTCCAGCCGCTGCTTGTGCAGCATCTCGCCGCCCTTGAACTGCCGTTGCTCGGCCATCTCCTTCTCGAATTTCATCCCGTCGCCAAGGACTTTGCGCTTATCAGCCGCGACGGCGTCGCGCATCTGTTCAGCTTTCATGCCGCCGCCGGCACCGAAGCCGCCACCCACGGGTCCCCTTTCAGCAGGGGGGGCGTTAAGCATCATCGCGGGCGGGGCCACCGGAGCCCTGACCGGAACCGCACCTGCACGCATCATCATCTTGTTGGCATCATCAGCAGGACGGCCCAACTCGTTGAGCCGACGGCCGTTCTTGTTTTCGCCCTGCGCGTCGAAGAAGTCCCTACCATTTTCCGGGAGCCCATTGGCCTTGCTGTCAACGATCGGTTGATCTAACTCGATATAACCTCCGGGCAGATTGATCTTCGCCCCTGCCATCGCCAGTTCCGTGCGACCGGTATTCGATGAATCAACCGACATGCCGAACAGTGCGATCGCACAGATCGCGAAGCAGCCGGCCGCCGTGGCGAAGTACGGCACGCCGGCCGATTGGCGCACCGCACCGATGCCGATGCACAGGCCGGCGATCAACAGCAGGCCGACGCACAGGCGAACCAGCAGCATCGACCGCCGCTCGGCCCCATACTCTTCAAACTTCTTCAACTCCGCGGCTGCGTCCTTGTACGCGACCAGTGCTGCTCTGCGGTCGAGTTCCAGGGCCTTCGCCTCGGCCCGAACCTCGGCGACGTTCGTTTCAACGGCAACGCGGGCTTCCTCGGCCGCGGCCAGTCGGGCCAGCGACGATTCGATCTTCGGGTTGAATTCCGTGTAGACCTTGTCGAGTTCCTGCCGCAAGGTCTCGACCGGGGCCTGCGACCGCTGGCCGTTGGACACCATCAGCCGATCAATTTCTTCCTTGAAGGCCGGCTTCGGCGATGCAGGGGTCTGCTCCGCGAAGCGGCGCCAGCCCTGCGTGCCCAGCAGCAGGTCGAGAGCAACCGCGGCCTGCGGCTGATCGCCCAGCAGGAAGTCGGCATGTTCCAGGTCTTCGGGCTTCTTGACTTCGCTGGCCAGCAGGAAGTGCGTCGGCATCAGCCGGCCGGTCTTCTCGTCGGCCATCGTCAGCACGTTCTGGTTGACCACCGCGACCATCAGCACGGCCGGTGTCGGGCGTTCTTCTTCATTGATCGACTGCAGGTCGAGAGAAACACGTGAGCCCGGGTTGTAGCGGGTCTTGTCCGGCTGGACGTTCAGGATCAGTTGCTGGGCCGGCTTGTGGTAGACCAGCCGTTCGGCGACCGGGATCGTCTGCACCAATTTGCCGTCGCCCGGGTTCTTCTCTTCGAAGACCGTGATGCGTGTCACGCCGCCGGCCGCGTTGCCGACCTTCAGGCTGACTTCACTGTTCTTCCCGGCTTCGACATCAACTCGCTGATGATCGACCAGGTTGCCGCGGGCATATGCACCCACCAGCAGCGACTTACGGCCCTGCCCGTTCGTCAATCGCACACGGATCGGCTGTTCGGGACCGGTGACCGCGTCGAGAGCCATCAGCACGACACCGTCGGGCTTGGCCTTCGGCAGTTCAAACCCGGTCGGGATCGACGACACCAGCGATCCGGCCCCGATCGCAACGTTGCTTAGACCGATGCCGCGCGTGACGGCGACGGCACTCAGCCCGCCCTTCAACGTCGGTTCGATCATGTTGGCCGGCTTTTGAATCTTCAGGAAGTACCGTGCACCGGCCTTCGGGGTGAATGTGAACATCCCCTGCCCGCGATTGACGCCGGGATGGTCGGGATCGGTCAGCGTCGCGACTTCGGCAACGGTCTGTTTGCCATCGGTGATGTAACCCTTGAAGTCGGCCGGCTTGCCACTGGGGGTGGTCGCCTGGAAGTAGACGCGGTTGGCCACGCCTTCGACCAGATCGCCGCCTTCGGGGAAGAACTCGACGTTGATGACGCGGCCGATGAGGGGCAGCGGGCGCGAGATCACTTCGGCATCGCCGCCATCGGAGAAGGTGACGTCGAGCGTTCCCTGGCCCCTGTTGATGTTCTTCGGCAGATCGACCTTCAGGCGAACGACTCCATCAGCGTCGGTATGCCCCGGATTCGGGACGTTGATCGCTTTGCCATCGACGGTGGCCGAGACGCCGACGTTCAGCTTGCGCTTGCCGCCCTGCACCGGCGTGGCAGTGCATTTGACCATCACCGTGTCGCCGCCGCCGTACGATTTGCCGTCGAACTCGAGTGTCTTGAGGATGTTCTCCGGCTTGTATTCGATGACATTGAACTTGCGTGTCTCGAGGACGATGCCGCGGGGCATGATGTTCTTGCGGACTTCGTCGTAACTGGGGGTGACATCGACGACAGACAGGGCATACTCCCCGCCCGGGGCGGCAGCGGGAATCTCGAACAGGCCGCTGCCGATGCCGCGAATCGGCTTCTTGTCCGGCCCGAGCACGTTGCTGGCGGGATGGGCGGCATCCATGAAGCCGCGGGCGTTGCCGCGCAGCGGCAGGCCGTCGACCATGATCGGTTCCGGCTGCCCGCCCGGGCGGGTGATGCGGAACTCGATCATCATGTCTTTTTCGGGCGGCAGGAACGTCGAGCGATCAAGCGTCAGTGAACGGAAGAAGACGACTTCCCCCTGCTTGTAGAGCGGCTTGTCGGTGGCCAGATGAGTGACGAACACCGGCCGGGCCAAAGGCACGCGGGCGTTCACGTTCGATTTCAGGTTGTTCTCGTAGGCGACCACTTCGAGCGTCAAAGCGCTGTCGGCCTTCACATTGCTCCAGAACGACACGGGCAGTTTGATCGTCGGCGGTTCCGTGAAGCCGGTCTTCGACGTGGCCAATTTGGTTTCGGAGTAGACGACCGCGCCCGATTTATCCTTGACCGACCATTCGACCTTGCCGGGCAGCGACTGCAAGCCGTTGCGCTTGAACATCTCGACGCGCCACTCGTTCGGCGCTCCCGGTTGGGCATGCTCCGGGCCGGAGAGGCGGACGATGAATTGCTTGTCGTCGACGGCTTTGCGGGCATCGGTCAGGGCCTTCTCCCGGCGCGTCATCAGATCGGTGTACTGGTCGGAAGCGAGTTGATCTTCCCGGGCGACGACTTCTTCCTTCGCGTTGTAGGCCGCGACAAAGGTGCGATGTTCGGCATCGGCTTTGCCGAACTCCGCCAGCCGGGCGCGGGTCAGCCGGGCGGCTTCGCGTTCCCCGGAGGCATGCTGCATCAGCGGAGTTCGGCAAAGCCGATGC
>JBBQII010000512.1:0-3657 GCA_038324795.1 Gemmatales bacterium | reverse complement strand
GCAGGATCAATCCTTCGGGCCGAACGAGATACGCCAACCCTGCGAGGAAACCGCCAAGCCCGATTCGCGCGATCGATGCCCGCTGCAACCCGACGACGAACGCCCATACCGCGTTCATGACTGCCAGCAGGAAAAGATTGTCCGACAATCCGTCGCTGGCCACCTGGGCCGAGACGGGTAACGCTTGAAAGACCAGCGTGGCGACGAAGGCTGTCTGCCGATCGAAAACAGCCTTGCCGACGAAGTAAGTGGGAATCACCAGCAGCAATGAGGCCATCAGGCTCGCCAGTTGTGCGCTCCGCACCCAGATGTCCGGTTCGTTGCCGGTGCAGCATGCACGAACGGCGTACGATGCCATCAGGATCGAGTAAGCGTAACCCGGTGGATGGAACGACGCCCGCAGCACTTCCGTTCGCGTCATCAGTCGGTCCGGGTTCTTCGGCGAAACAGGCGGATCTTCAAGCTGGCGGGCATAGCGGATGAATCCGACACCGTCGCGCGAAATGACTTCCGATCGCGAGATGATCCAGGCGCGCGCCGCCAATGCGATCAGCATGATGAACGCAATCCGGCCCAAGTCGGAAAACCGTCCGGCTTTCAGCGGGGCAATCTCGGCTGACATCATTGCGCGCGTCCGTTCGCATGAGACCGGGAGCGATTCCAATGCTCCCGGGGGCGTGCCGATCGTAAGATGTTCCTGAGGAACGGTCAAGCCGGAGCGGGTGCCGCGATGCTTTTCATTAACGAACGGATTCAGATTCCCGACAGCGAGTTCGACTGGAGCTACGCGCGCTCGGGTGGCCCGGGTGGCCAGAATGTCAACAAGGTGGCCTCGAAGGCCGTGTTGCGCTGGGCGATCCTGACCAGCCCCAGCCTGCCCGGCGATGTGCGCGCCCGTTTCATGCAGCGATATCACACACGGATCACCGGCGACGGCGACTTCCTGATCACTTCGCAGGAGTACCGCGACCAGGAACGCAACCGACAGGCCTGCCTCGACCGGCTGACGGCGATGCTGCTCGAATCGGCTCTGCCGCCGCGGCCTCGCCGGGCAACCAAACCGACGAAAGGTTCCCAAGTGCGGCGCGTGGCTGCCAAGCGCAAGGCCGGGCAAACCAAGTCGCAACGCCGTCGGCCGGCAGCAGACGATTGACCATGAGCCGACTTCCCACCACCGATGGACTACTGGTGCTCGATAAGCCCGGCGGCATGACCTCGCGTGATGCCGTCAACCGGGCGATGGGCTGGTTTGCGCGCAGAACTCGCGTCGGCCATACCGGTACGCTTGACCCGCTGGCCACCGGCGTGCTGGTCCTCTGCGTGGGCAAAGCCACCCGACTGGCGTCGTTCGTGCAGGAAATGGGCAAGGAGTACGAAACAGCGGTCACACTCGGGATCCGCAGTATTACCGACGATGCCGATGGAGAACTTTCGCCGGTCGAATGTCGGCCGCCGTCGATCGACCGCATCGGTGAAGCGATCCGGCAGTTCGTCGGCACGATTGAGCAGGTGCCGCCCGCCTATTCGGCGGTGCATGTGGACGGCAAGCGAGCACATGCCATCGCCCGTCGTGGCGAGCAACCCGAGCTTCGGGCACGCCCGGTAACAATTCAACAGATCAGCATTGTTGAATATGATTGGCCGACGCTGCGGTTGCGGATCAATTGCGGCAAGGGAACTTACATCCGTTCGCTGGCACGCGATTTGGGCAACGCTCTTGGCACCGGCGGCTACGTCGCCGAACTAAGGCGCACACGCGTCGGCCCGTTCAATGTCGATTTGGCCGTTTCGCTCGACGCCCGAAGCGAGTCCGTTGCGGCGGCCATCCGGCCGGCACGAGAGGCAGTTGCCCATTACCCCACCATCACGCTTGATGCGTTGCAGGTCGATGCGATCCGGCATGGCCGGGCGATCCCCATCGAGATCGACACGGAATCGCTGATCGGCCTGCTCGATGAACGCGGGGAACTGCTCGGCCTCGGACAGATGAACAGGACGGGCCAACTCAAGCCGGAGCTGGTGATGAACGCTATCCAATAGCACCCAAGGTTGCACACGATTGCATGCAGATGCATGCATTAGCAGTCTTGGTTCGAGTTTCACATCAATTCTTCATCTTTCATCTTGTTCGTCGAAGTGGTCAAGGCAATGATGGCAAAGGATCCATCATCTATTCGCCGATCTCTCTTTTCTGGCGAGGCCCGTATGAAGCGGTTCGTAATGCCGTCACGGCGCGCGTTCAGTTTGATCGAGTTACCTGTCGTCATTGCCATCATCGCGATTCTCATTGGCCTGCTACTGCCGGCCGTACAGAAAGTACGCGAGGCGTCCGCACGGACGCAGTGCCAGAATCACTTGAAACAGATCGGGCTGGGGTTCCAGACCTATCACGACGGCTACGGTTATCTGCCGCATGCAGGCAGCGGCGATTCGGGCAATCCGCCCACCGATCGGCGCGACTGGGGCTGGGCATACGAGATCCTGCCGAACATCGAACAGCAGAACACCTATGACCAAGTCGATGTGGCGGCGCTTCGACAGACCGTGATCAAGATCTACAACTGTCCTGGACGGCGTGTCGCTCGCGTCATGAACGGTGCCGCCAAATCTGACTATGCTGGCAACGGCGGCAATCGGGTCGATTCGGACGGGTTCGACGGGCCGGTCTGCAGGTCAGCGGGCAGCAACAACTCATTTCCCGGTCGCAACATCAATCTGCATTCCGGCATTCCAGATGGTACGTCGAGTACCATTCTGGTCGCGGAGAAGTTGATCAACATACCGACGCAAGCCAATGGCGGCGGCGGCAACGACTGGTCGGACAACGAGAGTTGGGCCGGGCCCGGCTACCCCGATGGGGATATCATGCGTGGTGCCGTTGACTACTCAAACAGCTCTGGTGCGACGACCTGGTACATTCCCGCGCGCGACATCAATATCAGCAACCCGGACAGTAACATGAACTTCCGATTTGGCTCAGCGCACTTGCTGTCGATGAATGCGCTGTTCTGCGACGGATCGGTTCGTTCGGTGCGCTATTCTGTCAACCCGCTTGTGTTCAAGAACATCTGCGTTCGCAATGACGGCCAGGTAGTCGGTGCGGACGATTTTTAAGTCAGTCCTTCGGTTCCATCGCCTGGCCCGGGGGCGTTCTCAAGCGAGACGGGCCCCCTGGTAGTTTTCATCCCGCTATTGCGGCTCCAATCCGCAGTTCCGGCAGCGGCATGAACGATGCCACTATTGCCCGCATCTTCGAACCGTTCTTCACCATTAAGGGCGTGGGCAAAGGGACGGGGTTGGGCCCTGCTACCGTCCCATGCCGTACACGCAACTGGTAATGGCCGGTAAACCGCGGAAAGTTCTTGACTCGAAACGATGGGCAGTCACTGGGCGGTGAATTTCACCTGCCCGTTCAAGTTGCTGCAATCGATCCGCTGGTAGTAGGGCCGCTGCCGGTCGCCACGTTCGTAAAGATCTTCGAGCAGTACATTGATCCGCGGTGTCAGCAACTGCCGCCACGGGGCACCGCGGTTGGCGATTGTCACGGTCACCGGTTTGGCGAAGTCGACAGTGCCTTTTCCAAGCCAGATGCTCAGTTGTTTGAAGCCCATTTCATAGATGTTGATCTGGTTGCCTTCGGAGAAGCGGGCCTGCAGT
>JBBQII010000511.1:0-3669 GCA_038324795.1 Gemmatales bacterium | reverse complement strand
GCCGTGGCAAGCTGTGGCGCAAAGGCGAAGAGTCCGGCAACGTGCAGCAGGTGCACGGCATCTACGTCGATTGCGATGCTGATACGATCCTTTTGAAAGTGACGCAGATTGGCGGCGCCGCGTGCCACGAAGGATACCCCTCCTGCTTTTTTCGGAAGCTGGAAGGGAACGATGTATCGATCATCGGGGAGCGGTTGTTCGACCCGGCGGTGGTGTACGCCAGTAAGTAAGAGCATTGCAAATTGGCTGAGGCTGGGGCTTTACACCGTCCTGCAATTGTTAATTTGCAGTCAGTCTTGTTCTTCCAAAGTAGAGGCGCATGTCTTCCAATCTTCTCCGTCTCGGTCTTCCTTCCGGCAGCCTGCAGGAGGCCACGGCTGACCTGTTCCGCAAGGCCGGTTTCGAAATCACGTTCATCAGCCGCAGTTACTACCCGGCCATCGATGACAAGGAAATCCACTGCACCCTGATCCGTGCGCAGGAGATGCCCCGCTACGTCGAGAACGGCGCTCTCGACTGCGGCCTCACCGGTCACGACTGGATCATGGAAAACAACGCCGACGTGATGGAACTGACCGAACTGGTCTACAGCAAAGTCAGCCGCCGACCGGTGAAGTGGGTGCTGTGCGTGCCGCAGGATTCGCCGGTGCAAAGCCCCCAGGACCTGCAGGGGAAGGTCATCGCGACCGAACTGGTCGAGTTCACGAAGCGCTGGCTGGTGAGCCACAACGTACACGCCAAGGTCGAGTTCAGTTGGGGGGCGACCGAAGTCAAACCGCCGCGGCTGGCCGACGCCATCGTTGAAGTGACCGAGACCGGCAGTTCCCTGCGGGCCAACAACCTGCGCATCGTTGGCGAGCCGCTGCTGGTCAGCACCCCACGCTTCATCACGAACAAGACGACGTTTGCCGATCCATGGAAACGGCGCAAGATGGAAGACCTGATCCTGATGCTGCGCGGAGCGATTCGAGCGGAAGGCAAAGTCGGGTTGAAGCTGAACGTACGCCTGACCGACAAGGATGCCGTGCTGCAGGTGCTGAAGGAACACCCGAAGACGTCGCTGAATGCACCGACCGTCTCGCCGCTGACCGACCCCGAATGGGTGGCACTGGAAACGATCATCGACGAAGACATCGTCCGCCACATCATGCCGCAGTTGTACCAGGCCGGCGCCCGCGGAATCTTCGAGTATGCGATCAACAAGATCATCGAATAACTGCTGGGGCGATCACCATGAACGTCGTCATCGTCTGCGCGGACTGTCGGGGTAAGTCACAGGTGGACGAGTCGTCGCTGGGCGGCATGGTCCAGTGTCCGCTGTGCGGGAAGCCGACGGTGGCGGCATTGCCGGCAGCGGTGCCGCTGCTGTCGCTGGACGATGACGCGCCAGCGAGCGGGGTTGCGTCAGCGCCCCGTGTGCCGGACAGGGTGCCGACGCCGCCCCGCACGCCACTTCGCAAAGGCATCTACGCGTTCATCAGTCTCTTGCTCACCATCGCGATCATGGGCGGCATCTACGCCGCTTTTCGCTACGGCGACGGGCAGATTCCGGATCGGTCGTGGCTCACGTTCACGCCGCCCGGTGAGAAGTCGTCGATCCGCATGCCGGGTGAATCCACTGTCGAGCGCATCCCGGCCGAGGGATTCGCGTCGCAGGGCGGGCAGCGATTCCGCGTGCATCGCTGGTTCGAGAAGGCCGACGCGGAGTTCGGCTGGGTCGATCTGGATGCGACCAAGGCTGTGGCGAGCCGCTTCGACGACCTCGTGGCCGCGCTGCGCGACCGCGAAGTCAAGCGACTGGACGGCAAACTGACGGGCGAATCCCGCGTCAACTTCGTCGTGAAGAACCGCAAGTTCGAAGTTCGGCAGTATCTGATTGATCTGCCGAAGGGCAAGGCGGTGATGCAGATCTACTTCGACCCGGACATCGAACGGTTGAAATTTCAGACCGTCCGCACGCTGGAACCGCACACACTGGTACTGGACATACCCACCGGCTGGGACCTGAAGGGACCGCCGTTAAGCGTCGAGGTTCCCGTTGAAGTCCGTCAGATGCACGTCGAACCGGGTCAATCGCTGCGAATGCATTTCGCGATCGCTTCGGGCAAGAACGTGACGCGTGAGACACCTTGGGTGCCGAAGTTTCTGGGGTCGCTGGTTCCCGAGTAGGCAACGCCGCGAGCGGCTCAGAGGGCGGCCCTGCGTGCTTTCCCGGCGGCGATGAATGAACGCACGCACAGGATCACGAACAGGAAACAGATCCCCGACAACAGCGCCCCCGAGACAGCCGAAGCCTTGCTGAAGTTGAAACCCGAGCGATTCATCGGCATGAAGCCGCCGACGGTGCCCAGCAGGCCGACGACGGCCGCGAAGTGCATCGCATGCTTGCGGATGCCGGGAAAGCCCATCGTCAGCCAACCGCAGACGAACAGGGCCACACCGATCCAGGCGGGGATCAGGGCGGTCTTGGAAATCGCGCCGGACTCACCGAACACTGCCGGCTGATAGTAGCTGGTGACACCGACGGCGATCAACAACAGTCCGAATACGAACGCAACACGTTCCATGGAGAGCCCCTTCGATAGTGATGCAAGCAAACTCTCCGTTATCGATACCGGTTCGCGGCCGTCAGACAAGGAACGAAGAATTGCGGAATCATTCTCTTGTGCGGAACCCGCGGGGACGCTACAAGTGCAGGTACCTCTGCGGTGTTCGTGATGGGATGCACTTTTTTGGCGAACCGATGTGAACCTGCTGGGGGCCGAAACGGTGTTCGGTGCCAGCAAGCCCGCCAATTCCTCTTCGCGAGGTGGACACAGCGGGATCCTGAAGCCGAGCCCGAGGCACCCCTCTTTATCGCGGGTTCCCAAAAGCATCTTCACACGGCACAGGCGGGGGTATTTTTTTTGGCTCCGGCGAGAGGATCAACCACTTGACAGAACGTGAGCTGTAACTCCATGCGGGGCGAAGCACTTGAGACCGCGTCCGTCCAGCTCAGTTGTAACAACATTTCAACATTCGTTGATGTTCATTATGAGAAATGTACGATAATCGTCGAGAATATCGATTATTTTAATGAGAATGCCCTTGTCGATTTTTCCGGCGATACGGGTTGACACTCGCCAGCTGGACGGTATCCTTTAGCCCAACACAGCGAGTTAACTCGAACTCGCTTGACATAGGACATGGGTCAGAGAATGGAACTCACAGCGACTACCCGCGGGCATGCCCGTCCCGCCGCATGCCCTCTCTTCACACCGGCTCTCTCAGCCGGCGTACCACCTGTCGCGAGCTTTGGCTCCACTGCCCGTTCTGCCGCATGATTCATTCGGTTCACTCCACGAAGTGAACAACGTCCTCATTCATCTTTATCTTGATACACGGTTCATGGAACGCATCACGGCGCGGTTGAGCAAGATGCTCGACCATGATGCCCGGGATGCAACGAACCATTGGCGTCGCCACGACCGGAACCGCCGGGCCTCGAGACATGATGTCTCCTTGTCGCCAAGGATGGCGAGAGGCTCTTTTTTTCGGGCCCCCGAAAGGCGCGATACCGGCTGCGGCGAAGCCAACGAGACGAGCTGCAGGATGCGGCGAGTCTCAGGCGGGAAAGCGAAGGCTCTGTCATGGATGACAGAGCCTTCGCTTTTTTTATGGTTAGTCATT
>JBBQII010000510.1:0-3693 GCA_038324795.1 Gemmatales bacterium | reverse complement strand
TTCTTCATCTTGTCGATGAACTCGCCGAAGACGCGTAGTTCGGCCTCTTCGATCAGGGCCAGCTGTTCGACTTTCTCGGGGTCCTGGCCGTGATGCGAGGCATCATGGTGGGCCAGGTTGACGCCGTCGATCATCGGCTTTTCCTGTGAGCCCAGGAACAGCGAGACAACGCGCGTCGAATCGGTCTGCATGGCCAGGTGGACGATGTCGTACCACTGCTTGCTGCGTTCCACCAGCTGCACGCCGCTGTAGTCGACTGTCGGCGTCGGCACGTCGACTTTCGGCTTGGGCGTGTTGCTCCACTTGTCGTCCTGCTGCAACCGCTGCTCAGCTTCGCGGACGGACGCCAGGTAGTTTTCGAGCCGGGCCTTGTCAGTGGCGTTCAGCTTGTTGTTGATGGTCGCGACCTGGCCGCGGACGTCGTCGAGAATGCTCTGCCCGTCGCGGATCCGGCGAATTTCGCGGGCTTCCTCTTCCGGAGTTCCGCGGATGAACAACTGCTTGAAGACATGGGTTGCCCGCTGCTGCGACGGCACGCGCACGCCACGGCGATTCCAGGCGACATCGCCGCCACCGAGCACCAGCGATGCGAAGCGCGTCTCGCCGCCGATGCGTGACGCGACTTCCTGATCGAGCGAGACGCCGTTGCGAATGTCGCTGAAGCGGATCCGGTCGGGTGCAACGCCGGTCATCAGCCCGACTTCGGCGAAGTGGCCTGTTGCATAGCGGTGCGACATGCCGGAGAACACCGTGAACTTGTCGCGGTGCGGCTGCAGAATTTTCAGGTAACGGCTCGGCTCGTAGTCCTTGCCGGGCTTCTCGGGGAAGAAGTAGTTCGGGTACATACCGAGCGGCCGGCCGACGGTCAGTAGGCGCTTGGGCCGTGCCAGCGTCTTCTTCGCGTCCGCGGCACCGAGCGGGACCATCGCGTCAAGGAAAGGCAGCCCGATGGCCACGCCCGAAGAGCGGAGGAACGTCCGGCGATCGATCGGTCGAAACGGCATACGGCAACTCCCGTGAACGGATCGGCATCCCTTCGGGATGCCCGCTAACGCGACGACTTATTTTTCGCGGAACACCCGGCTCTGCACGACTTCATGGACCAGTGTCCGGAAGCCGTAGTTGTTCTTTTTCAGTTTCTCGACGATCTGTTCCACCACTTCGCGGTCGGCGAACTCAATGTCGGCCCCGGTGGCGTAGATCATCACCTTTTCGGTCAGGCTGCGGGCCAATTGATCCTTGTTGGACAGCAGCAGTTTCTTGTAGTCTTCAATCGTCGTGAACTTGATACCTTCAGGTGTCTCGCCGCCCAGCTCGACGTCAGGGCCGCGGAAGAACGCCCGGCCTGTGTAACCGGGGAGGCTAACTACGCCGGCCTTCGTGCGTGCGGTGGCGCGGTAGAACTCTCGCCAGGTGCCGATCGGGTCGAAGTTCTCGAGCGCGAAGCCGGGCGGGTCGATGTGCACGTGGCACGACGCGCATGCCGCGATGTTGCGGTGCTTATCGAGTTGCTGGCGGATGGTGGTCGCACCGCGAATGTCCGGCTCGATGGCAGGAACATCGGGCGGCGGTGGGGACGGCGGCCGGCCGATGATCTTCTCCAGCACCCATTTGCCGCGAAGCACCGGGGAGGTCCGCGTGCCGTCGGCGGTCACCTTCAGCACGGCGGCCTGCGTGATCACGCCGCCGCGATGGCTGTTGGCCGGCAGCATCACCTTGCGGAAGTGGTTGCCTTCGACACCCGGGATGCCATAGTGCCTGGCGAGGCGTTCGTTGAGCATCGTCCAGTCGGAATCGATGAACTCAAGCAGGCTGCGGTCGTTCGCCAGCACTTCATCGAAGAAGTGCGTCGTCTCGCGCGGCATGGCGTAGAGCAACGTGCCATCGAACTCACCGCACAGTTGCGGGTCGGGGATGGTCGAGTCGATCTTCCGCAGGTCAAGCCATTGGCCGGTGAAGTTGTCGGTGAAGTTCTTAGCCTTCGGCGATTTCAGCAACCGTTCGGTCTGCGCCCGTATCACATCGGGCTTGCTGAGTTCGCCCTTGGCCGCGACCGCCAGCAGTTCCGCATCGGGCGGCATCGACCACAGGAAGTAGGCCAGTCGACTGGCGAGGGCATAATCATCCAGTTGAACTGACACCGTCTTGCCGGCCGGTTGGTCGAGCAACAACAGAAAATGCGGCGAGGTCAGGATCGCCTTGTAGCCGTAGAGCATGGCGTCGGCAAACGTGTAGCCGTTGTCGAGTCGGGCATGAACGCGTGCGACGAACTGCTTCGCCAGATCGCCGCTGACGGGGCGACGAAACGCGCGCGGCAGGAAGCTGCGGATCAGCCGTTCGGCATCCTTCTTCGGCTCAGCCGACGCGGGCACAAGCGGGTCGTTCTGCCATTGCTGTTCCGGGCGCGTGGGCGAGATCTTCGGTGCCGGCTTGCCTTCACTCTCGGCCTTGGCCACCGACCGGGCCTTCAGTGGCACACCGGCGAACAGCATCTGGTACGCCAGCGGCGGGAACGGCTCGGTGATGGCTTCGATCCTGATCCAATCGACACGCAGGCCGGGGCCCGTATGTTCTTCGAGTGCTTTCTTGAACGCCCGGATGTCCCAGTAAATCATGAGGTTGACGACGAACGCCTGCCCGCGCTTCAAGTCGACCTCGACGACGATCTGTTGGCTCTTCCCGGGTGCGATGTCGCGCATCTCCTGCAGCACTGCGTCTTCACGGCCCTGGCCGATGATCGCGAACGCGGCGGGAACCGACTTGTTGGCCACCCCCAGCGCGGCAATTGATATGGTCGCCTTGTACCTGCCCGCTGCAGGTACTGAGGCCGAGCTGCAGAGCCCGTAGCGAGGCAGCTTGCTGTAGAACAGGAGCGAATCGCCATCGACCCTGCAACTGCGGCCCAGTGTCTGTCGGAAATTCGAGCCTTTTTCGCTCATCTCCTTGCCGGTGCGCGTATCGCTGAACGGAATCGGCGGATGAACGGGGATGGTTGACAGCACCGCCTTCTCGGCCGCCTCCTGGTAGAGCAGCTGATGCGTCGCCGAGATGTCCAGAACGGAACTGACGTTGTCGAACCCCGCGGCCGAGTTGTCCTCCGGCAGCATCTCCTTCACGGAGATGCGCGTGCCGAGCAGGTCGCGCAGAGTGTTCTCGTACTCCGTGCCGTTGAGCCGGCGAACCTCTACCCGGCCCTGCGACTTTTGCCGATCGCGAGAGGCCTCGTACAAATCTTCTTCCAGCGGCTTCAGCGATGCCAACTCGGCAGCCGTGGGGCGTTCGCGCTTCTTGGGCGGCATCTCCCCGGTGCGGATCTTGTCGTGCACGTTGATCCAGGCCGTGGCCGTTCGCTCATCGGTCAGATCAGTGGACAGAGTATCGAGGCGCAGTCCGCCCTTCTGCGAGTCCGGCCCGTGGCAGGTGATGCAATGTTCCTCGGCAAATGCCTTGAACGGCTTCACGAACACGGGTTCCGCCGCGCGGCCAGCGGAAGCACAGAGAAGCGCGACAACGCAGAGTATTCGGCAGTTGATCATCGGCAATTGGATCCGCAAGCAGGGTGGCGGGAGTGGGGGTGCAGTCGAGTATAGCAGAAGCCGCGGCAGGCGAACAAGTTTGGTCAATGCAAAATCGCTGTTCACTTGAGCACGACCAAATGATACACGGTGCGCAATGAACCTAGAATGGGCTTCT
>JBBQII010000509.1:0-3696 GCA_038324795.1 Gemmatales bacterium | reverse complement strand
AAGAACTCGGGTTCGGGGCCGAAGTAGGCGACGTCACCGATGCCGGAAGACTGCAGATATGCCTCGGCGCGCTTGGCGATCGAGCGCGGATCCCGGTCGTAGCCCTTGCCGTCGGCGGGCTCGATCACGTCGCATGTGATGATGAGGGTCGGTTCGTCGGTGAAGGGGTCCATACGGGCGCTGCTGGAATCCGGCATCAGCAGCATGTCCGACGCCTGAATGCCCTTCCAGCCGGCGATGGATGAACCGTCGAAGGCATGCCCGTCCTCGAACTTCGAATTGTCGAACTGCTTGGACGGAACGGTGACGTGGTGTTCCTTGCCACGGGTATCCGTGAAGCGGAAGTCAACGAACTTCACCTCGTTGTCTTTCACTAGTTGAAGGACTTCGGCTGGGGACATCCTTGTTTCTCCTCAGGACGGAAATGCGGGGGAGTTGGGGGTCGTGGTCGACCCCAAAAATCAAGCTTAAGTACCGGAAGGGTGCAGATTCCATGCCACCGCTTCTGGACGAAAAAGCATTGTGCCACAATTCGTTAGCACACCCATACCCACCCAGGACGCCCTTAGTTAGTGCATATTTCTCATCTGCGCACCATTTTGGATATGTCCGTTTTAGGGTTTCCGACCGATTCGTCGATCACCGGGTGCAGCTAGAAACCCGACCAACAAGGAGGATTCCGCCCATGGGCCGCTTGACCGAGATTCTGGAGACCGCACAGGAAAGGGCCGCTGCCCAGGGACTTCCCTACGACGGGGCCCTGAAGCCTGCCGAAGCGCATGAACTGCTGAACCTTGCTCCGGGGGCGAAACTGATCGATGTCAGGACCCGCGCGGAGTGGGATTGGGTCGGACGCATCCCGGGCAGCGTTGAGATCGAATGGCAGACGTATCCCGGAGGCCAGCCGAACGCCAGTTTCCCAACGCAGCTCACCCAGCAGGTGGATCTGGAGGCGCTCACGATGTTCCTGTGCAGAAGCGGCGGACGCTCCCACGCGGCGGCTGCCATGGCGAAGCAGGCCGGATACGCCGCGGTCTACAACGTCCTGGAGGGGTTCGAGGGCGATCGTGATGGGCAGGGGCAGCGGAACACGGTCGGGGGGTGGCGGCGCGCGGGCCTGCCCTGGACCCAGTCCTGACTGCCGGGGCGGGGTCGATCCCCCGCCTGGCCATGGCAGGGGGATCGTCGAAGGGCGTTTCGGAGTGCGCCCCTCGGCTCGTCAGTGGCTCGACCAGTCGATCAGGCCCGACCAGTCCGTCAGCAGGACCAGCGCCCCGAAGGCGATCCGGTACCAGGCGAACACGGTGAAATCGTGGTGCGCCACGTATCGGATCAATCCTCGGACCGCGATCAGGGCGCTGACGAATGCGGCGGCGAATCCGACACCGAAGAGTGCGATGTCCTCCGTGCCGAGAAGGTGGCGGTGCTTGATGAGGTCGTAGACGGCTGCGGCGGTCAAGGTCGGGATGGCCAAGAAGAACGAGAACTCGGTCGCCGACCGGCGCGACAAACCGAAGAACATCCCACCGATGATCGTTGCCCCGGAGCGGGATGTCCCGGGAATCAGTGCAAGCGCCTGCGCGAACCCGACCTTCAGGGCATCGGGAAGGCGGATCTGGTCGATGTCGTCGATGCGGGGGCGCCGGTAGCGTCGTTCCAGCCACAGGATCAATATGCCGCCGACCACGAATGCCGTCGCGACGGGCACAGGCTGGAACAGGTGTGCCTTGATGTGCTTGCCGAATGCGAGTCCAAGGACCGCGGCCGGCACGAAGGCGACAAGGAGATTGAGTACGAACCGCTGCTGGTCGCGATCCCGGGCGAGACCCGACACGGCTTGACCGAGCCTGTGTCGGTACTCCCAGCAGACGGCAAGAATGGCGCCGAGCTGGATCGCGATGGCGAACGCCTTCTCTTTCTCGCCCGTGAATCCGAGCAACTGCTCGACGATGATGAGGTGGCCGGTGCTCGAGATCGGCAGGAACTCGGTGAGCCCCTCCACGATGCCGAGGACCAGCGCCTTGAGGAGGGCGGTGAGATCCATGAGCGGGGCGGATTATAGCCACTGAAGCCATCGCGGGCAGCATCAAGACGCGAGGGTTTTTGCCGTTAAGCGGTTACGAAATGCGCGCCCGCTCGCCTGGCAACCTCCGGACGTCCCAAACCCACTGACGCCGCCCCATAGATTCGGACTCATGATCAAGCTCATCACGGCAGACCGATTGCGGCCAGGCATGTATCTCCATGACCTCAATTGCGACTGGATGTCCCATCCGTTCGTCAGGAGTCGATTCCTCCTCGACGACCCCGCCGACATCGCGAAGATCGTCTCGTCCGGGATCCGGGAGATCTACATCGACACCTCCCGCGGCCTCGATGACGCCAATGCGCCCACGGTCGAGGAAGTCCGTCAGCGGGTCGATGCGGACATGCTCCGCGCTGCGACCGCGAAGCCGGATGTACCCATCCAGCGGACGGTCTCCGAAGAGATGGGCAAGGCGCGAAAGATCTACGAACAGACGGGTCAGGTCGTGCGCAACGTGATGAACGACGTGCGGCTCGGTCATGCGATCCACGTGGCCGATGTGGAAGCGGTCGTCGAGGACATCACGGCATCCGTCGCGCGGAGCAGCGGTGCCCTCATCAGCCTCCTGCGCCTCAAGCGCGCCGACGACTACACCTTCCAGCACTGCGTCGCGGTCGGAACACTCCTCGTGACCTTCGCACGATCGATGGGGCTGGACCCGGAAACCGTCCGCGAGGCGGGTGTCGGCGGCCTGCTCCACGATGTCGGCAAGATGAAGGTCCCGGATTCGGTGCTGAACAAGCCGGGGCGTCTCACCGACGAGGAGTTCCTGCTCATCAAGCGCCATCCATCCGATGGCCATACGGCCCTCGTGGCGACCGGGTCCGTCGGGGACATTCCCCTCGACATCACCCTCCATCACCACGAGCGCATGGACGGCACCGGGTATCCAGAGAAGCTCTCCGGGGATGACATCACGTTGCTCGCGCGGATGTCGGCGATCGTCGACGTGTACGACGCGATCACGTCCGATCGCTGCTACCACAAGGGTATGGAGCCGACCGAGGCGCTCCGCAAGATGTTCGAGTGGAGCAAGTTCCACTTCGACGAGAAACTGGTGCAGCAATTCATGCGCACCATCGGGATCTACCCCGTCGGGACGCTCGTGATGTTGGAAAGTGGCCGACTCGGTGTCGTCACCGAGCAGACAGAAGGCAATCTGCTTGCGCCGAAGGTGTGTGCCTTCTTCAGCTCGAAACAGAACTGCTACATCAAGCCCGAAACGGTGGATCTCGCCAAGTCACTGGGGCGGGGTGGCGCCGATCGGATCCTCGGCCACGAGCAACCGCAGAAGTGGAACGTGGATCCGTCCCGCTTCCTCACGGCGCAACCCGCCTGATCGGGAGACTTCCCTCGCTGTGGCGCCGCGAGGGAAGGGCTTGGCATCACGGCATGGATCAAGCCTTGTGATAGATCTCCCCGCCCTCCCGCAGGAACTCCTTCGACTTCTCCGCCATGCCGCGCTCGAGCGCCTCGCTCTCCGCAACGCCCTGTGCCGCCGCGTAGTCACGAACATCCTGCGTGATCCGCATCGAGCAGAAGTGGGGGCCGCACATCGAGCAGAAGTGCGCGAGCTTCGCGCCCTGCTGGGGAAGCGTCTCGTCGTGGTA
>JBBQII010000508.1:0-3698 GCA_038324795.1 Gemmatales bacterium | reverse complement strand
AGTATCTGGATGTGGACGCCAAGCGGCAGGAGATTCTCGACCAGTTGGATGTGATTGCGAAGAAGGCGAAGCCGGATGATCTGCTGGTCGTTTTCCTGGCCGGTCACGGCGACTACCTGCGTCCGATCGTGCCGAAGGGGGAGGAGGCGAAGCCGGGGGTATTCATCTTCTGTTGTCCGGAGTACGACCGCAAAGATCATACCCAGACAGGGATTTCGAGCGAAGTACTGATCGACAAGCTCTCGCGAATTCCCTGCCGGAAGCTGGTGCTGCTGGACGCCTGCCACTCGGGCGAAGCGGCCTCGACCAACCTCGTCCGGCACATGGCACCCAACGGCAAGGGGCTGACGATTATCTCGGCCTGCGACCAGCAGGAGCAGGCGTTCGAGCATGAGAAGTTCAAGAACGGCCTGTTCACCTATGCGGTCATGGAAGCCCTGGGCGACAAGTTCGATAAGGCGGATGCCAACCGCGACGGCCGGCTCGATCCGGACGAACTGTACCGCTACGTGCGGGGCCGGCTGCCGGAACTGCTGAAGGAAGCCGGCAAGGATGAGTTTGACCAGAACCCGATCTGCTTCCCGCGCGAACCGGAGAAGTTCCCGATCGGTCGCAAATAACCCGCCGCTCGCGGCGTAGCTAACAACGAATCTGAAAGGAAACTGCAATGTACCCGTTCACGCGAAATCTGCTGCTGGCCCTGGTGGCCGGCAGTCTGTTGGCCGGCCCTGTCCGGGCTGATGATTCAACCGTGCAGGATAACCTCGATGAGGTGATCCGCAGCAAGGCTCCCGAGTTGCTGAAGTACCTTCGCAGCAAGGGCTACAGCAACGTCGGCGTGCTGAAGTTCCTCGTCAAGAAGGGGGACGCCGCCCCGAGCGACAATGTCGGCGAACTGAACCTCGGCCTGGCCAATCGGCTCGAAGTGGCCCTGGTGCTGAGCAACCCGGATGAGGATCTGGGCATCATCCAGCAGGCCAGCAAGACGGTCTCGAAAGAGAACAATGTGCGTGCCAGTCACCTGACGAAAGAAGGCCGTAAGGCGTTCTTCACGGGCGAGTACGATCTCGCGTGGGGGCCTCGCAAGGTGATGGCCAGTGCGTTCGTCACCGGGCTGGTGACAATCTCGCCGGACTTGAAGAAGACGACAATCCGCTTCCAGGTGTTCGACAAGGATGGCAACCTGAGCGATGTGCTTGATGAAGTCACGCTCGAAACTTCGCCGCGGATCCTGACCGAAGCGGGCTTCAGCTACCTGTTCAACCAGGAAGCGAACAAAGAAGCGTTTGCCTCGGCCAAAAAGGACAAAGGCAACCGCTTCCCGCGGGCCGTGCTGGTGGACAAAGCGAAAGACCCGCTTGAAGACCTGGTGGGCATCAATCGCCCGGCCCCGCGAGTCGATGTCGTCCCGGTGAACCCGTTCAAGGAAGGGCCGATCAAGCTGACGGTCCTGTACAACGGCAAGCCGGTCGCCATCGAGAAGGGGATCGTGCCGGAACCGAAGGAGACCGACAAGGTCAGCTTCATTCTGGAGAACCCGACCAAAGACACCTACGCGGTGCTGCTGAAGGTAAACGGAACGAACACGCTGTTCAACGAAACAATCAACGACCCGCGGACCTGCCACAAGTGGATTCTGCGTCCGGGTGAGAAGCAGGTGATCAACGGATTCCAGACCGACGAGAGTACCTCGAATGAGTTCAAGGTGCTGTCGCCGAAGGAATCGGAAGAGAACGAAGTGTACTACGGCGACAACGCCGGCACTTTCCGTCTGGCGGCCTTCAAGGGCGATATCGTGAAGGAAGATCCGTCGATCGAAACGAACAAGGTGCGGGAGGAGACGGAAGTCGCCCGGGCCGCGATCGGCCGTGGAACACTGGCGATGGGCGACATCAACGCCGGCTCGCTGAACGCTCTGAAGCGTTCACTTCGCGGCCGGGAGAAGACGGGCGAAGGAGCCCGAGGCCTGATCGTCCAGGGCGGCAACACCGGCAAGAAGGAAGTGGAACGCTTCTTCTTCAAGCCCGAGTTCGCCGACCCGGTGCACGACATGACGCTGCGGTACTACGTGCCGAAAAAGAAGTAGAAGTGCAACTTTCCGACGAGCCGCGACCGTCGGGGAACGGTCGCAGTAGACCACTCCCTGACGGTCGCGGCTCGTCGAATTCATGTTTCGATCATTTCACATCCAGCTGCAATCCCTGCAGAATCGCCCCGGTGCTGTCGTCCTGAACGATGGCGATCACCCGCAGGTTCTTGAGTGCCAGCGGCCGATCGGGGTTCGAGAACTGGCCTCCATCGGCAACAAAGTTTTCCAGGTACTTGCTCAGTTCACCGCGCAGGGCCGTCAGATCGACCGATGCCGAGACAGTGCCTTTCGCTTCCTTCATGGCCGTCCCTTCAACGCCGCCGGGCATGTCGCGTACCACATGATGATGGAAGCGGATGCCGTTGCCGCCCACGTAGCGGATCGACTCTTCCACCAGCAGCAAACGGACGCGGAAGTTGTCGCCCGGTTCCTTGATGCCGTCGACATCAACCCTGATCGCCAGTTTTTCGCCCGAGACATCGACCTTGCCGGTGAGCTTGATCGTCGTGGTTTCTTCGAGCAGCGGGTCGATGACTTTGCGGAAATCATTGAACTTGGCCTCGGCATTCGCCATGCCGCCGCCGCCGCCGGCCGCGGGCTTGCCGTTGAAAAGGGACGTAGGCACGCCGCCGACCTGGCGATTGTGCAGCTTGCGGTAGTAGTCCCAGCGGGCGATCGTGTCCGGGTTGGTCAACGGGTCAGGACCGGGAATGTGCATGTGGTACTGGATCAGCACCAGTTCGCTCGGCTTGTAGGCCTTCAGCAACCCGTCGAACGCGGCGTCTGCCGCGACGCAGGGCGGGCATTGTGCGCCGGTGAAGAGTTCCATCACGACGGCTCGTTCCGATGCTTCCTTGCGGCCTTGGAACTTCGTCGGCTTGAACGGCGGCACCTTGGCGAGATACTCCTGGTCGAGGACTTCTTCGAGCTTGCCGAGCTTTGCGTCGGTCTGCTTCGCCAGGTCGGCCTTGCCGGTCCGCTCCTGCGCGGTGCGAAGGGCCTTGAGTACTTTCACCTGCTGGCCGGTGGTGGTCTTGTCGCTGAGTGCCCCGACCGCGAGGTCGGCTGCCTCAAGCGCGACCGGTTCAAGGCCTTTCTGGTTGGCCAGTTGGCCGGACAGTTTCTGCAGAACTTCGAGGCGATAGCGCGGTCCGTAGGGTGTCGCGAACGTGTTGACGGCCTTGAGCCACTGCGATGCCTCGTCGGGCTTCAACTTTGAATCGGTCTTGCTGGCGAGCAGGCCCTGCATGGCATCGACGATGGACGGGCTGTCAGCATGTTTGGTCATCAATTCCTTGTACAGGGTCGGCACCTGTTCATCGGCTTCTTTCTGGGCGGCCTCAATGTCCTTCATCAGCGCGGTGCGGGCTTCCGCATCCTTTTCCTGGCGCAACTTCAGTCGCAGCCCCGCGAGTTTGCTGGTGAGCTTCTGCGCCTTGGCCATCGGCTCGGGCATCTCGATTTGTCTGATTTTGTCAGTGCCTTCCAGTTTCTCCGCCATGGTGGGCAACAGCATGCTGCGGGTGATCAGACCATCGTCGCCGAAGCTGCCGACGATGATCTTGTCGTCCTTCGGGTCGATCGCCCCGTCGAAGCTGAGGGTACGGCC
>JBBQII010000507.1:0-3701 GCA_038324795.1 Gemmatales bacterium | reverse complement strand
GCACGCGCTTGGTTTCTTCGTAGCTGATGCCCGCTTCGTTGGCCGTCTCTTCGATCGTTGGTTCGCGGCCCAACTGCTGCAGTAGTTTCTTTGAGACGTTGCGGAGCTTCGACATCGTCTCGATCATGTGGACCGGGATGCGGATCGTCCGGGCCTGGTCGGCGATGGCCCGGGTGATCGCCTGGCGGATCCACCATGTCGCGTAGGTCGAGAACTTGTAACCGCGGCGGTATTCGTACTTGTCGACTGCCCGCATCAGGCCGGTATTGCCTTCCTGAATCAGGTCGAGGAACGACAACCCGCGGTTGCGGTACTTCTTGGCGATCGAGACGACGAGCCGCAGGTTGCCGCCCGACAGTTCGCGCTTGGCCTGCTCGTACTCTTCGAAACGGTTGTTCATGATCTCAGCCCGCTTGCGCAGCGGGGCCGGCTCTTCGAGCGTCATGAGCATCAGATCGCGGAGTTCTTTTTCGAGGTTGGCCCGGTCTTCCTTGGCGGCACGGTTGCCCCGAAGCTTTTCCATCTCCTCTTCGATCTCGGTCATCCGCTGCGAGATCTGCTCGAGCTTCTTCATGAGCGGCTGCACCTTCTGGGTGCGGATGCTCAGTTCCTCGACGAGCGTCACGGACTTGCGGCGGCGGATGCGAAGCAGCCGGCGCAGTTCATCCCGGTCTTCTTCGGTGGTGCGCTCGTCGATGAGGCGGTTGAAATCCTCGACGTTCTGTTCCATCAAGGGTTCGAGGGTGCGCAGGTTGGGCGGCATCCTCGCGAGGATCTTCTCTTTTTCCAGGTTCTCAGTCTGCGAGACCTTCACGGTGCGGTCGAAGGGCAGTTCGCCGAGGTGAACTCGCCTCAGCACATCGACGACGGCACGCATGGCGAAGTCGCATTCGAGAACCTTCTTGCGAAAGCGCCGGCGCGTGACTTCGATTCGCTTGGCGAGCGTAATTTCCTGATTGCGGTTGAGAAGAGGGATCTCACCCATCTGGGTCAGATACATTCGAACCGGATCGTCGATCTGTTTGCCGTCGCCGTCATCGAAGAACGGGAGATCGGCATCGCCGCGCATCATCTCTTCTTCGTTGATGACCGCGACGTCGGGCTCGCGCTCCTCGACCTGGTCCTCCTCGATGATCGAGATGCCGTTCTGTTCGAGGATCTCGAGGATCTGATCGAGGCGCTCGGGCTCGATCGTGTCCGGCGGGATCTGCGCATTGACCTGATCCCATGTCAGGTAGTTGGTGCGCTTGCCGAGCTCGATGAGAGCCTTCAGGCTTTCGTCGATTTTCAGTTCCATTCAACGCCTCCTCGCCACGGTTCGATCCCGACCCGGTTGCCCGGTCGCCCGATCGTTTCCATTCGATCCGGACGACGGCACGGCATTTCGGCCGGCCTGTCAGGAATCGTTGGTCGCCGGTTTGTTCTGTATCTTCCGCAGAATCTCAAGCGCCGCCGCATGGTCGCCGGCGGCCGCAGACAGTTTACTCTTCAACTCGTCTTTGCCTTGCCCGTCACGCTGCTCGCGGAAGCCGTCGAGTACACGGTTCAGGTAATGCGCCCGTTCCGTAATCTGTCGGCCTCTCTCGCAGGCATCCATCGCCCACTCGATCAATGCCCGATCAGCGATTCGCGCTCGGAGCCCGTCCAATTCGGGCGGCTCACCCAACGCCATCATTTGATACAAAGCATCGAGCAGTCTCTTCAAGCCCGGATGAACCAAATCATCCGGTTGTATTGATCGCATGGCCACGGGCACCAGCATCGGGTCGGCCAGCACCAGTTCCAGCAACTGCCGTTCGAGCGGCGGAGCCGGGGCTGCCCGCGGTGCGTCCGCTTCCTGCGAATTCGTTGTCGCGGCAGCGGCCGGACGGGCCGGCTCGTTTTTCTTCTTCTCGCGAAGCTCGCCGAAGCGGGCCCATACGGTTTCCAGCCTTAGCCCCAGCCGATGCGCGACCCGTGTCAGGATCAATTCGCGCTTCAGCTGCCCTGCCTTGCCGGGCAACTCCGGCGCGAGGGCCAGAATGGCGAGGATCGCGTCGACCATCCGCCGCGTACCGGCGATGCCTTGCGATTCTTCGCGGGCCAACAGGCCATTCAGCTTAAAGTCGAGGGCATCGACCGCATACTTCAACGCCTTCTTCAGCGGCTCGGGCCCCTGGGCCACCAGCAGGTCGCACGGGTCGAGCCCGGGCGGCAGTGCCGCGATCGCCAGCTCGACATCCTGACTGATGAAGATGTCGACGGCCCGGTCCACACCGCTCGTACCACCCGCATCAGCATCGTACACCAGAACCACGCGCGGCACATACCGCCGCAGGTTGTGCACGTGGCGCGCACCAAGCGCCGTGCCCATCGTGGCCACCACGTTGGTGATGCCGTGCTGATGGGCCATCATCACGTCCACGTAGCCTTCCATGACCGCGAGGTAGCCTTCGCTGGAACCGGCATGACGGGCCAAATCGATCCCGTAAAGCAAGTCACTCTTGTTGAAGAGCGGTGTGTCCGCAGAGTTATAATACTTGGGGCTGCGGGCTGCGTAAGGTGATCCGGGAAGAATGCGTCCTCCGAATCCAACGGTTTGACCGCGCATGTCGCGTATCGGGAACATCACGCGATCCCGGAATCGCTCGTAAAACCCTCCTACTTCCTTCCTTTCCGATAAAAGGCCCAATTCCAGCAAGGTTTGCCAATCCTGCCCCGCTTTCCTGACCTTCGTGGTCAGCCAGTCGCCTGACAGCGGCGCGAAGCCGAGGCCGAAGTCGCGAACCGTCTTGCCCGCAAGCTGTCGTTCACCGAGGTAAACCCGTGCCTGCTCCGCGAGTGGCGAATCGACCAGGCATTCCTTGTATTGTTCGTCGGCCCAGCGCATCGCATCGAGCAGCTTCAGCCGATGCGGATCGGGCCCGGCATCGCCTTCGAGGTTGATGTTGGCCCGGCGGGCCAGTACTTCGCGGGCGCCCAGGAAGTCGACCTTCTCCATTTCCATGACGAACGAGAACACGTCGCCCTTTTTGCCGCAGGCCCAGCAGCGGAAGTTCTGCCAGCGCGGGTCAACGTTCATTGAAGGTCGGGAATCGTCATGGAACGGACAAAGTGCCTTGAAGACGGGGCCGGCGGAGTGCAGCGTGAGGTAGCCACCCACGACAGCCACGATATCGCTGGCTTCCTTGACCTGTCGCGTCAGCGCTGCCCTGTCTTCCGCCAAGGTGGAACCTGTTTCGCGGGGACTCACTGCGACGCAAATGGCAACTGACCCGGGTGGGTCACGTGTTGGGGCGGCGTTCGCGTGAATCAGCTTCAGGAAGAGTAAGGAAGGCGTTGACAGTGGCGGGTTGCGAGACCCAGCGGCAGTCCACCGCTCACACTCAACGTCATGACCCGATGGAGTTCGGGCCAGCGCACTCATCCGTAAGTGCTCTCGGAATTATAGCCGACCATCGGGGTCCGTCAAGTTGGGTAGGCGAGGAAGAAAAATGTTGGCCCGCGACCATGGGCCGGAATCGGCCCCTGTCTCACGATCCTGCGCCCCGAGGGGAGATTGGTGCCAAATGGTGTGACTGGCCGTCTTTCGGTGAGACTGTCGTCCTTTTCGTGAGATTGGCTCACCTTTTCGTGAGACTCCCCGCACTCGGACGGAGCGATCAGCGGATGACCATCATTCTACGTTCCACCAGGAACTGCCCGTCCACGAACACCTGCAG
>JBBQII010000506.1:0-3711 GCA_038324795.1 Gemmatales bacterium | reverse complement strand
TCCCGACACACACATGAAGGACATGACCGTTGATACCGCGGGACCCGGCCGCGAAATCGAGATTCAGGGCCGGCGCGTCATCAACTTCGGTTCGGACAGCTTTCTGGGACTGGACCGCGACGAGCGCGTGCAGGACGCCATCGCTCAAGGCATCCGTCGCTGGGGGACGCACAACGGCGGGTCGCGCGCCTTCACGAGCGTGCGCGCGAATGTCGAGGCCGAGGAGAAGATTGCCGCGTGGCTGGGCACGGAAGCGGCCCTGATCTACCCGTCGGTCACGCTCGCCAATGCGGGGGCCATCCCCGGGCTGGTCACACGGGCGGACATCATCGTAGCCGACGAATACGCCCACAACTCGATCCATGAAGGGATCAAGATCGCCAAGGCGAACGGCACGCGCACCTTCACGTTCCGCCACAACGACCCCGACCACCTCGAAGAAGTGCTGATCGCCGCTCGGCCGTACAAGCATGCCTTGATCGCCATCGACGGCGTCTACAGCATGTCGGGCCAACTGCCGCCGCTCAAAGATCTTCAACGCATTGCGATCAACAACGACGCGATCCTGTATGTGGACGACGCGCACGGCACCGGCGTGCTCGGCGCTCATGGCCGGGGCACGGTGTACGACACGCTCGGCAATTACGACAACCTGTTCGTGATCGGGTCGCTGTCGAAGGCGTTCTCATGCCTGGGCGGGTTCATCGGCTGTCGGGCCGACTTCCAGCGGCTACTGAAGATCCGTTCCAACAGCTACATCTTCGGCGGGCCGGTCGCGCCGTGCTACCTGGAAGGCGTCAGCGCGGTTGTCGATATCCTGATGTCCGACGAATATGCGGAAATCAAGAACCGTCTCGAAGCGAACGTGAACCAGATGGTCGCGGGCATCGCCAATCTGGGTCTGATCGTGCTGGGTGGGCTGACGCCGATCGTTTCGTTCCTCGTCGGCGATGAAGAGGCGACGCTGCGGGCCGGGTGGTATCTGTTCGAGCGTGGCTACTATGTGCAGTCGGTCACGTTCCCGGCGGTGCCGTATCATGCGGGTGTAATCCGCATCCAGGTGAACGCGAACCACGACGCGGGACAGATCGCCGGGTTGCTGGGGGCTCTCAAGCAGCTTCGTGAAACAATCCCCCTGCCGGAAGCCCGTCAGGCGGCGTGATACAATTGCGGGATGAACATACCGCGACTATCCCCGCTGCATTCGCACCTGCTCGTCGTCGATGTGCAGGACAAACTGCTCGTGAAGATGCCCGACGCGGTATCGCTGGTGCGCGACGTCGGCTTTCTGATCGACGTCGCCCAACTCATCAACGTGCCGGTATTCGCGACCGAGCAATATCCCAAAGGCCTGGGTCCGACCACTGAAGCGATCGCGAGGCGGTTGCCCGCGGAACTGCCCGCGAAGCGCACATTCAGTTGCTGCGGTGCCCCGGGGCTGGTTGACACATTGAAATCGGGTACGCGGAATCAGGTGGTACTGACCGGGATGGAGACTCACGTCTGCATCATGCAGTCCGCATTGGATCTGCTGGCCGGGGGGTTCGAGGTGTTTCTTCCCGTCGATGCGCTCCAGTCGCGGGGCGACATCGACCACGACGTCGCACTGGAGCGAATGGATAAGGCTGGGGCCGTACTCACAACCGTTGAAGCAGTCGCGTTCGAGTGGCTGGGCAGTTCCGACCATGCCCAGTTCAAGGCGATCAGCAAGATGATTCAGACACGGATGGCGGAGATATCCGCGTAGTCGCTCCGCGATTCACACGCCGACCGGTTCCAACTCTTCGCTTTCGATCTCGTGCGGGATGTCGGCCTCTTCTTCCATCACCGGCTGACTCGGATCGGCCATGCCGTCGGGCCAGATGTGGAAGCCGCCGGTGCAGGTTGATTGCCGCAGTTCCCACTTCCCCCAGATACCTTTGCCTTCGTTGAAGCCATGGTAATTGACGGCATGTGAACCTGGGTACTGCTTCAAGAATTCGCAGAGTCCATCGGTCACCTGGTACGTGCCGTTGATCGTGAACGTACCGACCCGGTCCCGGCCGGTGCCAGTCATCCGGCCGAGTTCGAACTCGAGCATCAGTTCCATGTCCTGTTTGCCCGGCAGGCGCTTGTCGGTGAAGAAGCCGGTCCATCGGCCGGACGGAAAACGCTCATCAGTTTCGAGATGGCTGCTCATGGTACACCATCATACACAATGGTTCTGCCGTACGTTACGACAACTTCGCTGTCGCCAATTCGACTGCTTTGGCCAACGCCTCGGCCAGTTTCGACATATCCCTGGCACCCGCCGTGGCCATGTTCGGCGGGCCGCCACCTTTGCCGCCGGCGATCTCGGCCACGGGCTTGATGATGTCGCCCGCCTTGATCCCCTTCTTCACCAGGTCATCGGTCACGCCGACGAGGAAGCCACCGCCGCCTTCTTCGTTCTTCCAGCCGAGTACGATCAGCGAACTGCCGACCTTCTGGCGGATGCGGTCCACCTGAGCGCGGATCTGTTCGACCGGCGCGCCGGGCACCTCGCCGACGATCAACTTGCTCGCCCCGAACGTCTCCGCTTCTTCGACCAGCTTATCCCCCGCGGTGTTCAGGTCGCCGGCGGTCCCCTTCTGAATCTGCTTTTGCAGCTTCTTGATTTCGTCCTGCAGCGACTCGATGCGGGCGGGCACTTCGTCGAAGCGGCAGTTGAAACGCGACGACAGTTCTTCCGCCACGGACGACAACTTCTGCAACACCGCCAGCGAACCGCGCCCCGTCGTGGCCGTCACCCGGCGGACACCTTTGGCGACACCTTCCTGGCTGGTGATCTTGAAGAAGCCGATCGAGCCGGTAACTGACACATGCGTGCCGCCGCAGAACTCGACGGAGTTGTCGAGGTTCACATGCTCCGGCGACTCCGCCCCGACAAGCACCACACGGACAGGATCCGGATACTTCTCGCCGAACACGGCCCGCAGTCCCGGCAGTTTCCTGGCCTCAGTGAGTGGCATCGTGTGGGCCGACACGATCTGATCGCGGATGATCTGCTGGTTGACCAGCAGTTCGACCCCGCGAAGCTCATCGATCGACAACGGCCGATCGTGCGAGAAGTCGAAACGCGTTTTCTCGTTGTCGACCAGCGACCCCTTTTGCTCGACATCGCCGCCGAGCACGGTGCGCAGGGCGTGGTTGAGCAGATGCGTGGCCGTGTGGTTTCGGGCCGTCTCGACCCTGCGGGCGATAGTCTGCGAGATCGTAACCTTGTCGCCGACCGCCAGTTTACCTTCGTGCAGCACGCCGATGTGCAGGACCGCGTCGCCCAGCCGTTGCGTGTCGGTGACTTCGAATTCCGCACCACCGGCGGAACGAATGACGCCGACATCGCCGACCTGGCCGCCCTGCTCGCCGTAGAAGTTGGTGCGATCGAGAAACAACGCGCAGGTATCGCCGGGGCTGAGCACGCCTTCCCGATGGACTTCGTTGTGCAGGATGTAGCCGACGACACTGGCTCCCAAGGGGGCCAGGCTAAACTTTGAAGAATCGTCGGTGTTCGGCAGTTCGCCCTTGATCGCGGCGACGAACATCTTGGTTCGGCCCTGGCTGCTGCGTTCCTGGAACTCTTTGAAGAGTTTGTCGTACCCGGCGCGATCGACCTTCAGCCCGGCCTCGGCCGCCATCTGTTCGGTGATGTCGATGAAGACGCCCTGTTCGGTATGCAGGTCGAAGGCAGTC
>JBBQII010000505.1:0-3716 GCA_038324795.1 Gemmatales bacterium | reverse complement strand
CACCCCTTCACCCCTTCACCCCTTCACCCCATCACCACTTCAATCACGCCACAACCATCAACAGCCGTTCAACGATGTCCCAGGACGTAAACCGTTCCCCTTCCGCAGCGAAGTTCGGCAGGATCCGATGCCCCAACACGGCATGGGCCACCTGGCGCACATCGCTTTCCTGAACGGTGTTCCGACCGTCGAGGATCGCGGCCACCTTTGCGCCGATGACGAGATTCTGGCTCGCGCGCGGGCTGGCACCCCAGCCGACGTAGCGTTTCACGAATTCGCTGGCCTTTGCTTCGCTGCTGCGCGTCGAGCGTACCAGTCGCAGGATGAATGTGACGACATCCTCGGGAATGATCACTTTGCGCACCAGTTGCTGCAGTTCGAGAATTTCCTGCTGCGACAGCACCGGCTGCACATCGGGGACGTAGCCGGCGGTCGTCATCGCCAGAATCTGGCGTTCTTCGTCTTCGGTCGGGTAGCCGACCTGGATGAGGAACATGAACCGATCCATCTGTGCTTCGGGCAGCGGGTAGGTGCCTTCCTGTTCAATCGGGTTCTGCGTGGCGAGCACGAAGAACGGGGCGACAAGGTCGCGACGCACGCCGCCGATGGTGACCTGCCGTTCCTGCATCGCTTCGAGCAGGGCCGCCTGCGTCTTCGGCGGGGTGCGGTTGATTTCGTCCGCGAGCAGGATATTCGTGAAGATCGGCCCTTCGAGGAAGCGGAACTTGCGCTCGCCGGTGGCCTTGTCTTCCTGGATCACTTCCGTGCCGGTGATGTCGGAGGGCATCAAGTCGGGCGTGAACTGTACCCGGCGGAAGTTCAGCGAAAGACTGCTGGCGATGGTGCGTACCAGGAGCGTCTTGCCCAGGCCCGGCACGCCCATCAGCAGGCAGTGGCCAAGGCCGAACAGCCCGATCATCGTCAGGCGGACGACTTCGTCCTGCCCGACGACGGCCTTGCGGATCTGCACATTGATGCGTTCGCAGGCATCTTTCAACTTGCCGATCTTCGCCAGATCGGTGTCGGTCCAGGGCTCGGCGGCGGGCACGGTGAAGACGGCGCTCATGCGGGAATTCCGATGGGTAAGGTGTCAAACGCGGTTGGGGAGCAGGTCGCGGGTCCAGTACGTGGTTTGCGGTTGCGTGCGGGCGTGGGCGATGCGGATCAGGTCGTCGAGGACGTGCAGACTGGTGAGTCCTTCGCTTTGTGCCCGTACATCGAGCAGGATGCGGTGGGCCAGCACCGGCCGGGCGATCTCGATGATGTCCTGCTTGATGACAAAGGTTCGCCCCCGGGCGAGGGCCAGTACCTTGCCACCGAGCAAAAGCGCCTGCGATGCCCGCGGCGAGGCGCCGAGGCGGATCATCCGAGTAGCCTTGTTCTGTTTTCCCTGCACGACGTCGAGGTCAGGCCGGCTCGCCCGCACCAGCGCCAGCGCGAAGTCGCGCACCGACGGCACCACGGGCACCTCACGCGCCAATGTCTGCATCTCGACGACGACTTCCGGCGATGCAACCGCGTCCAATCCGCTTGACGCGGTTCCCGTGGTGCGGTGGATGACCTGGCGCTCGGCCTCTTCCTCGGGGTACGTTTGTTCGATCGCCATCATGAAGCGATCGACCTGGGCTTCGCCCAACCGCCAGACGCCTTCGCTGTCGAGCGAGTTTTCGGTCGCGATCAGGGTGAACGGTTTGGGAAGGAAGAAGGTTTGCCCGCTCGACGTGACCTGGCGCTCCTGCATGACTTCCAACAGGGCCGACTGGGTTCGCGTCGGGGCACGGTTGATCTCGTCGACCAGCACCAGGTTCGCGAAGACCGGTCCCTTGAAGAAACGGAAGTTGCGCGTGCCGGTGGCATGGTCGTGTTCGAGGACTTCGGTGCCGAGGATGTCGGTCGGCAGCAGGTCGGGCGTGAACTGCATCCGGCGATACTCGAGGCCCAGCGCCTGCGCCAACGACTTGACGAGCAACGTGCGCCCCAGGCCGGGCACGCCCGTCAGCAGCACATGCCCGCCGGCGAAGACGGCCACCAGCAGTTGCTCGATGGCGGACTCCTGCCCGACGATCACGCGGGCGATCTGCTCGCGGATGCGCTGGAAGTTCGTTGCGAACTGTTCGGGGGTCATTTCTTCGGCTCCTTCGCGGGAACCTTGGGCGTCCAGCCGACTTCCTCGAACTTCGCGGGGCGGATGTTCTTGCCGGTCGATTGCCAACGGTCGAAGTCGAGCATCTTGCCGGCCATGTGCTTGTCGAACAGTTCTTTCGACGGCTTGAAGGCGATCTCGTCGCTTTGCCGCCAGGGGGAGTACGCGGAACCCCAGACCATCACCAGCGGAACGGTGTTGTTGTCCTGAAACTGCTTGACCGCCTCGGCAATGTTGGGCGAGCCGAAGCGGCCGCGAAGCAGGTCGAGCATGATCTCCTCGTTCTCGAAAATGCTGACGCCATGCTGGTCGAGGTCATGTTCGGTCAGATGGATCAGGTCGACAATCGGCGTGCCGGTACGGCGGTCACGCCAGCCGAACCCAGTGGCCGTGACGGGGGAATACGATTCAAACGTCAGCCGGAGTTTGAAGCCCTTCAGGAGGTCCGCGAACACCGGCTGCAACTGCCGCAGCACCTGCACATCCTTCGGTGCGGGACCTTTCTCGGGCGGGGCGTCGCGCAGTCGCACTTCGGATTTGGGCGGCTGCAACGGCCGGAACGAGATGATCATGTCGCCCGCCATGCCCGCGTAGTTGCGGCTCTTCAGCAGGGGGGACATCTCGATCTTCAGCCCGTTGTTCCGGTCGAAGTCGGTATAGGCCACGAACGGCGATACGTATTGAAAATCGTTGATGTAAGGAACCTCATACACCGCGATCGATTCCTTCGAGCCCTTGTCGGCATCGGTGACGGTGTGGCTGATCAGCTTGACGTTCTTACCCATGCGCTTCATGCGTTCTTCGATCGCCTCGCGCTTGAGCAGGTCGGCGACGTTCAGGCCGCCTGTATCCTTCGCACTCAGGTCAAGCAGTTGCTGCGAGAAGCGGATGCGCTCGGTGATGCGCGCACTGCCGTCCGGGTTCAGCTTGATGCCCGTCTCGATCTCGACGCAGCCGTTGAGTGCGAATGTGAACGCCGCCAGAATGATTGATCGCATTACAGCATCTCCGTCAGGTTCATCGCAACACGCGGGCCGCGCACCAGTTGGCGGCGTCACCCAGGTCCAACTGGTCGAAGTGGTTCACTTGCAGGGTCAGGCGTTTGACGCCCGTGATCGGGACCTTGAGTTCCAGTGGTTCCTTGCGGCTGCCGGTTACCGGTTCGCTTTTGAACAGTTCCTTGCCGTCACCGAGGATGGAGAAGACAACACTGCCGCGGCCGTCGTCGCGCGGTGCCAGGCCGACGTCGGCCCGGAACTCGTTGAAGCGGCCGTCCACGGCGAACGTCAGTTCCGAATCGGCATGCACGCCGATGCCCCACGGGTAACGCCGGTTGCCGATGCGAAGAGCGTCCCCCTGGCTGCCGGCATCCATGCGGTACGGTTGCGGCGGGGCGAGGATCGTCTTCTCTTTCACGGTTATCGGTTCCAACTGGGACAGATACTGTACGCGCCCGCCGATTACCTGCACGCGGGCAATTTCGTTGACGTCAAGGATGAGCGTGATGCCCGGCTCCCAACTGGGGGCGATATGATATTGGCCCAGATGAATCTTCTTCAGTGTCCCCTGGATC
>JBBQII010000504.1:0-3718 GCA_038324795.1 Gemmatales bacterium | reverse complement strand
CCGGTGGCATTCGCCAAGGGACTCATCCGGCGGAGCGCCCTCCTTCCGTTGATCCGTCCGGGCATCGACCGGGCGTTGTCGGTTCCCGGCCTCGCCAGTGAATCCGCGCAGGATATTGCCAGAGCCAAGTACATCCCGCTTCCATTCCCCCTGCCGGAGCCGATGCACTCCGAGGTTTGCGGGCAGATATGCAGGGCGGTCCGCACTGCACAGCTTGAACGGCCAGAAACCTTCGAGCAGGTGGCGATGACCCTCAACGCCTTCTGGGACGGGGTTTCGGATGAGCTTGACCGCTGGTTACAAGTGAACCCAAGGGGCTTGTCAGAAGCCGCAGCCCGTCACCTCTCAAACCTTCCGGGGTATTCCACCGACGAGAAAGCGAAGCGCCTTGTCGAGTTGTTTTCACCGCCTGCCACCGTATCCCGGTGGACAGACCTCGATGATTCATTCGACCAGTGGGTGAACGCCTACGCCGCGTACATCGAGCGGATGTTCTACCGCCGCACCCTTCCACTGCTCGAAGAAGACCCGGCCGAACCCTTCGCCAAGTGGGTGAAAGCCAACCCCACGGTGTTTTTCAACCACCCAGAGAAGGGATACTTCTGTGTCTTCGGGCTAGTTCAGCGGGCGCTACAGTCCGGTCGCCCGGTGATCCTCGTCCTCGTCGATGCGCTGGCCATCCATGTAGCGGGGAACGCTTTGGCGGCTTTCACCGCTGAACTCGGCAACCAACCTACGAGCCTGCGGTACTCGTTCTCCCCAGTGCCGACGATCACGGAGGTCTGCAAGGAAGCGATTCTCGGGGGGGTGCTGCCCGAGGAGTGCAACGGGAATCTTTCGCAAACCATCCTCCGGCGGTACGAGTTGACCAAGGAACAGCTTCAGCTTGCCTCCCATTGGCAGGATGCCGAGCGGGTCAGGGTCACGGAGAACGTGCGGCTGCTCGTGTACCGCGACAACCGGCTCGACGAAAACCTCAGCACGTTCACAAGCTACCGCGCGCTCAGGGAGAGCTTTAGCCCGACAATCTCCTCAATCGCCAAACTTGTGCGGCAATGGACGGAGGAGTTCCGGCACTGGCACAACGCCGCGCCTCTCGTGCTGCTGACGGGCGACCACGGGTTTACCTTTGGGCCGAAGACCGACGTTACCTCGGGAAGGACGAACGGAAGCCACCGCTGTGTCGCCTTGGGCGAAGGCCGCCCAGAGGATTCAGAGCTTCGTGATGATTCGCTGACCTTCCTCGACCGCGAGACTTTCCATCTGCGAGGCGGATATCTCGTCGCACGCGGACGGGTCAGCGGCACGGGCACCATGTCCGGGTGGGCGCTCTCGCACGGCGGGCTACTGCCGGAAGAGGTGATCGTCCCGGTCATCGAGTGGTTCGGCGACCAACAGGCAGCGCCGTTCCCCGACATCTCCGTTCCGGCCGGGGCGTTACGTGACCGCGGGCAATGGGTGTTTACCCTTCACTTGCGGAACAACAATCCCGTGCAGACCAACGGTGGGCGTATTCGCGTCACCATCGCCGGAGAGGGTACGGGGCCTGCAAAACAATACCCAACTCTACGCCCCGGTGCATCAGCCACGATCCCGCTAGAGGTTCCGGGGGAAGACCTGCTGACAACACCTGAAATCGTCTTCGAGGTTACACTGAGTCCGCGAGGGGAGACCCCGGTGGACGACCTCGTCCGGCACGTACACGTCGCAAGAGCGCGACAGTTCATCGAGCGGACCAAAGATCAGGCCGCTTTTGAAGATATGTTCTGAGGATTCAGCCGTGAGCAGTCAGGACTTAGACCACAAAATCCTTGACACTTTCAAGGAATTCGCCATCGACAAAGGGCTAATCACCCGCCTCGGGCTGTCACGCGACGACCGGCACGTCCCCTCCTACGTCATGGACTGGATCGTCACCTTCGCCCAGACCAAGGTCGGCACGCACACCGGGCGGCTGCGCGATACCGTCGTGGACTTCATCAAGAAGCACCTGCCCTCGAAGGGCGAGAAGGAGACGATCAAGTTCCGTCTCAGCCAGGGCGAAACGCTGACCATCCTCGATGCCCTTTCGGTTGAGGTGAAGCTAGGCAAAACCCCGGAATACTTCGCCACCATCCCGTGTATCGACGAGAAGAAGGCGAAGATCGACGCGGCCCTGTTGCGCCAGCACGAAGGCTTGCTTCAAAGCAGCATCTGGGGCGCGGCCAAAATCTGTCACGACGACGCAGGTGACGACGGCGGCGTTCGGGTGATCGAGTTCAAGCCGATGCAGATCGGCCGCATTTCTCTCGATGCCTACCGGGAGTGCCGGCAGGCGTTCACGGCAAGCGAATGGATCGATCTGCTTATCAGGACGATGGGCTACGAGCCGACGGAATACAACGAGAACGAAAAGCTCTGGCTGCTCTGCCGCCTGATTCCAATCGTGCAAAACCGTGTGAACATGATGGAGCTTGCCCCCCCGGGTTCGGGGAAGTCATTCGTTTACAACAACATCAGCCGACACGTCTGGCTGACTGCCGCCCAGATCAGCGCCCCCGTGCTGTTCTACAACCGGCAATCGCACACCCCCGGCCTGCTCACCCGGTATGACCTCTTGGTTCTCGACGAGGCGCAATCGCTTCAATTCAGCAACCCCGGCGAGATTCAGGCCCAGCTAAAGGGGTATCTCGAACAGGGCGTTTACACCCGTGGCGACTGCGCGGCGACGGCGGAATGCGGACTGATGCTGCTGGCCAACATCGACATTAAGCCCTCTGCGGCCCGCTACCACAACAACAAGCCCGCGTTCGTGCCGATCAGGACAGACTACATCCGAAGGCTTCCGGACATCCTGCTGGAATCGCCACTCGTTGACCGTTTCCACGGCATCATCCCCGGCTGGAAGATTCCGCCCTTCGAGACCACCCAGCAAGCCCAAGGGTACGGCCTCAAAGCCGATTACTTCGCGGAAGTGTGCCACGCACTTCGCTCCGCATCCGACATCGCCCAGAACGTCCGGGCACGCCTGCGGTTATCGGGGGGCAAGCGGGATTGCACCGCCATCGAGCGCCTTGCGTGTGGGCTGGCCAAGCTGCTTCTGATCGGGCCGGATGACGAGAGATTCGAGGAGTTAGTCGTCAGGCCTGCCGAAGAGATGCGGCGGAACGTCCGAAGCCAGCTTCACGAACTCGACCCCAATGGCTATGTCGCCGAACTCCTCTCGACCCGGATGGGAGGCAGTTCCGCGACCAAGGCCAACGTGCTGGACAAAGTGGCGCACTACGACCTACTCGAAGAGATCGGGCGGGGCGGGTTCGCCAAGGTCTTCAAAGGGATCGACACGAGAAGTGGCACGGTTGTGGCAGTCAAGGTGGCGGCTACGGACGGCAAGGCGGACGACGAGCGGGAGATCCGCCGCGAAATGGACATCTACGAGCGTTTGAAGCAGATTCCCAACCCGCACCTTCTAGTCGTGAGGGACATCTTCCGTGAAGAAGGCCGGTATGCACTCGTCACTGAGTACGCCGACGGGGGAACCCTTTGGGATTTGACCGAGGCCGACACGCCGGGCGAGCCACGCAAGGCGATGGACGAGGCGACGGTGAAGGAGATTACCCTCGCCATCCTCGACGGACTTTGCGCGCTGCACGAGAACGACATCGTTCACCGGGACATCAAGCCCGAGAACATCCTTCGCTGCGACGACACATGGAAGATCGCGGACTTCGGGATCAGT
>JBBQII010000503.1:0-3727 GCA_038324795.1 Gemmatales bacterium | reverse complement strand
ATCCGCGCGAACTGGCCGGGCTGCGCGGGCTGATGCCCGATGTCTGGTTCCTCGTCCCCGGTTTCGGGGCACAGGGCGGCAGCGCGGCTGACGTGACCGGGGCGTTCCGCGTGGATGGGCTGGGGGCGATCATCAACAGTTCGCGCGGCATCACGTTTCCGTTCCACCCGGACGATCCCGCCTGGGAGGAGAAGATCGTCGCGGCAACGCAGCGGGCGATTGCCGAACTTCAATCCGTGATGCCGTGAGACTGCCCATGCTTCGCCGACTGCTGCACGGCATGCGTGAGGTGTTCTACCCTTCGATCTGCTTCTGCTGCGGCACGCTGGTGGAATCGGACGAAGTGGGGTTCTGCCCCGTCTGCATCGATCAGATCACGCGTGACGATCATACGACCTGCCCGCGCTGCAGCAGTTCCATCGGAAAGCACGCTCTTTCCGAGGAGGGCTGCCCACGCTGCAGGGACGATCGGTTTCACTTCGAGGGCTGTACGCGCCTGGGCCCCTATGAAGGGCGGCTGCGCGAGATCATCCTTCAGATGAAGGGGCGGGATCACCATGCACTGGCGTCGCATGTGGCCCGTTTGTGGGCCGGTCACGCGGTTCGGCTGCTGGGAATGCTGAAGGTCGATGCCATTGCCGCCATCCCGCTGCATTGGCGGCGACGGCTGTCACGGGGCGGCAACCAGACGGCTCCGCTGGCGTCGGCGATCGCCGCATCGCTGAAAGTGCCCGATCGATCGACCTGGTTGAAACGCGGCCGGGCGACGCCGCATCAGGTCGAGCAGTCGGCTACGATGCGGCGGACGAGCCTGAAAGGCGCGTTCAAGGCCGTGAAGCGCGCAAGATTCAACGGAATACGCATATTGCTCGTCGACGACGTGCTGACGACCGGGTCGACGGCCAGCGAGGCAGCTCGGGCATTGAAGCAGGCTGGGGCAGCGGAAGTGCACGTCGCAGTGCTTGCTCATCGTTGAACGGTTGGTTGCATCGCGCGATGTGAACGGAAGCTGCGATGTATGCGGATCGTGTCCAAGCTACGGATTCTGTAGTGGCCGGGTCTATCGGACATACCCATTTTTCGGTGAATTTGCTGATGGGTTGAGCGGAAAATCGCATACCATTGGTGAAGACGAACATCATTGTGCGCCTGCCGATGAAGGGACATTTTCGGGCGCGACATCGACGGGAAGAAGAGGTTCCGATGATCCGCCACTCTGCTGCCTTGCTTCTGCTGTTGGGATCCGCATCGCTTTCGCTTGCGGGATTCGACACCTACTTTGAAAACAAACTGCATGACTTCGGGGCGACCCCCCGCGGTCCGCAACTTGTCCACTACTTCCGGTTCACCAACTCGGGCAAGGAACCACTGGTCATCACCAACGTGCGTGTCTCGTGCGGTTGCGTCACGGCCTCTGCTCCGGTCACGACGATCAAGCCGGGCGAATCATCGTACATCACCGCTCAGATGGATTCGCGCCGTTTTACCGGGCCGAAGTCAGTGACCGTGTACGTGCAGTTCTCGCAGCCGCGCTTCGAAGAAGTATCGTTGCTGGTGACCGCCAACGGCCGCGAAGATTTCTCGATGTCGCCCGACTCACTGGCGCTCGGCAACATCAAGAAGGGGGCCGACGCGAAAGCGACCATGAAAGTGACGTTGTTGAGCGATCCGGCATGGGAGATCAAGGAAGCCAAGTGCGATTCGAACTACGTTCAAGTGGCCGCCAAGCTGCTCAAGCGGGAACGCAATGAAGTGACCTACGAGATTACCGCCACCGTCCGGCCCGACCTTCCGGTAGGCAAGTGGTTTACCGACGTGCATCTGGTCACCACCAATGCCGCCCTTCTCAAGGTCCGTGTGCCGTTAACGGTTGACGTCAACCCGGCCGTGTCGGTCACACCGCTTGCGGTGTCGCTGGGCGACATCCGGATGGGTGAAAGCTCGGAACAGCGTCTTCTGGTCAAGGGCGACAAACCGTTCAAGATCAAGAACATCAACGGGGCCGATGACACCGTCACCGTGACGGGCGCGGGAACAGAAGCCAAGATCGTGCACATTCTGAACGTCGTGGTCAAGCCGACCAGGGTCGGGGCGATCAGCAAGGATCTGGCCCTGGTAACCGACGAAGGCGATGAGGCGATCAATGTTCCGGTGCGTGCGAACGCCATCAAGGAATAGTCGTCGTTACATGAAGCAACGCGGGCCCGCTCATTCGAGCGGGCCTTTTTCGTTTCGTCGGGCGCGGGCATCGCTCCATAAGATAGACGGCGTGAACTCTCTCCCGTTCAGGAGCCGTCATGCCGGATGCCGTCGTCGCGAAGCCGATCCGCAAATTGCATGTTGCCAACCGCAGCGAAATCGCGATTCGCGTGTTTCGCTCGGCCCATGAACTTGGCGTACGCACGGTCGCGATCTACTCTTATGAAGACCGCTTCGCACTGCACCGCTTCAAGGCGGACGAAGCCTACCGTGTCGGCAAGCAGGGCGAGCCGATCCGCGCCTATCTCGATATCCCCGGTATCATCAATCTTGCGCGCGAGATCGGCGTCGACGGCATTCATCCCGGCTACGGCTTCCTTTCCGAGAATGCCGCGTTCGCTCGCGCCTGCGCCGGGGCGGGCATCATCTTCGTCGGGCCGCGTCCCGATATTCTCGATGAACTTGGCGACAAGGTTGCGGCCCGCCGGATCGCGCAACTCGCGAAAGTGCCCATTCTGTCGGGCAGTGATGCCCCGGTGCAGCAACTCGATGAAGCGATGAAGCTGGCCGAAAAGCTTGGTTTCCCTGTCATGGTGAAGGCGGCGATGGGCGGCGGCGGCCGGGGCATGCGGCCGGTCTACACCGCTGATCAACTGGAGCCGGCACTCGACCAGGCGCGTCGCGAAGCGGGGACGGCTTTCGGTGTGTCGGATGTCTTCCTTGAGAAGCTCGTCCGCAAAGCCCGCCACATTGAAGTGCAACTGCTCGGCGACCAGCACGGCGGGCTGGTGCATCTGTTCGAGCGTGACTGCTCGCTGCAGCGCCGGCACCAGAAGATCTGCGAGATCGCCCCGTCGCAGAACCTGCTGCCGTTGACGCGCCAGCGAATCCTGGACGCGGCGCTGGCCGTGGGCCGGGCCGTCAAACTCGACAATGCCGGCACGGTCGAGTTCCTCGTCGACTCCGAAACCGGCGAATTCTACTTCATCGAAGTCAACCCGCGCATCCAGGTCGAGCACACCGTCACCGAAGTCATTACCGGTTACGATATCGTCAAATCGCAGATCCTGATCGCGCAGGGCACGCCGCTCGGTGATCCGGAGATCGGCCTCGGCGATCAGAACGCCATCACCACGAATGGTTTCGCGATCCAGGCACGCGTGACGACGGAAGACCCCGCCAACGGCTTCATGCCCGACTACGGCCGACTGGCCCACTACCGCTCCGCCAGCGGCGGAGGTATTCGTCTTGATGCCGGGACAGCCTTCTCGGGGGCGGTGATCAACCCGTTTTACGATTCGCTGCTGGTAAAAGTCACCGCCAGTGGTCGGCGCTTCGTTGATGCCGCACGGCGGATGGAGCGCTGCCTGCAGGAGTTCCGCATCCGCGGCGCGAAGACGAACATCCCGTTCCTGTTGAATCTCGTCGCGAACAAGGAGTTCCTGGAAGGGAAGGTCACGACGCGGTTCCTCGATGAAACGCCCAGCCTGTTCCAGTTCGGCATGCGCCGCGACCGGGCCACCCGGCT
>JBBQII010000502.1:0-3739 GCA_038324795.1 Gemmatales bacterium | reverse complement strand
CCCATGTAGGGAAAACTGTCCTGCCAGCATTGCAGGATCGACTCCCAGCTTTCCGGTGTATCAAGCCAGCAGAGGGCCTTGCCGCTCGTGGTCCCCGAGGTCTGATGAATGCGCGAATAGCGTTCCAGCGGATACGTCAGCGCGCTGCCGTAGGGCGGATGCTCACATTGATCGGCGATCAGGTCCGCTTTCACTACGAACGGCAGCCGCCGCAGGTCCTCGACCGTCCGGAAATCAGCGGGAGTGACGTTCAAGCCGGCATACTTGGACGTGTAAAACCGATTGCGAGGCAGCACCTCGCCGAGCAGTTCACGGAATCGCTCGATCGGGAGAGACACTCGCTGTTCCTTACATCGCCTGCCGCTTGCGGCGTTGCCAAGAGCCTCGTGGGGGAAGGCGACGCCGCAAGCGGCTTATTCCAAGCCCTTGACGTCGTAACAGAACAGCAGTTCGTGATCGCGCAGGAACAGTTTGCCGTTGGCGACCACCGGGTGCGTCCAGATCGCGCCGCTGCGACGCGGGAACTGCGACTTGGCCGGGATCTCGAAACGGCCCAGTTCTTTCCATTCCTTCGGGTTTGCTTCGACAAGGACCATCGTGCCCGCCTTCGAACCGTAGCAGTACAGCAGGCCATCCGCATAGGTCAACGATCCTGTGTCGAGCTTGCTGCTCTTCCAGACCGGGTCATCCTTGTCCTGTTCCATCTTCGTGTAATCGAGGCACATCCAACCGCCCTTGTCGCTGTAGCCGTACAGGTGCTCGCCGACACGCACCACGCCGCCGTGATGGTTCTGCATCGTCTTGCTGAGGTAGACATCTTTCGCCTTCACGTTGTCCGCACCGTCTGCCGTCAGTTCCACCAGCCCGCAGCCGGACTGATAGCCCGATGTGCCGAAAACGAACTTGTCGTTGATAATCGGTGAGGGACAGACGGCCGTGCCGTTCTTGCCGGCCGGACTCTTCCACAACAACTTTCCGTCCGATGCCCGTACGCCGACCAGTCCCGAAGGGGCGATCGTCACGTAATGCTTGACGCCGAAGTTGTTGATCAGGATCGAGGAGTAGGAAGCCCCTTCAGTCAGATCGGTCGAGCGCCACACCACCTCGCCATTGGTCTTGTTCAGGCAGGCAAAGGTTCCCTTGTTGCCGCCGGGCATGCAGATCAGTTTGTCGCCGTCGATCAACGGCGATTCGCAGTAGCCCCAGTTGGGGATCTTGCCGCCCAGGTCCTTCACCAGATTGATCGCCCAAACCTTGCTGCCATCCTTGGTCTTGCGGCACTGTAGGTCGCCGTGGGGCCCGAGAACATAGACGTTGTCGCCATCGACCGTCGGCGTGGCGCGCGGGCCGCCGCCCCAATTGGTGCTGTAATTGCCAGCCCCGTTGTCAAGTTTCTGCCGCCAGACTTCGCTGCCGTCGTTGGCGTTGATGCAGACGAGGAATTCGCGATCACCCTTCTCCGGATCTTCCGCCCCGAGGATGTACGCCTTGTCACCGACAACGGCCGGGGAACCGTAGCCGGCACCGGCCGTCTTGTACGTCCACAGCAGCTTCGGTCCCTCAGCAGGCCAGGATTTCAGCAGCCCCTTGTCGGCCGAGTGGCCATCGCGGTTCGGCCCTCGCCATTGCGGCCAGTCGGCCGCCGACGCCTGAGCGATCGACAGGATCAAGGTAACTACAAGCGACAACAGTTTCATTCGGGACCCCGAAAGCATGAGGGTTGGCATCTGGTTCGACGCTCGGCCAGTGTTGGTTATTCGAACTCCAGTATATCAAGCTGAGTTCAGAAGGTCCGGTGCGGTCAGCCGCGACGACACCACCGGACGCATCCTCCCCGCTTCGCCATCTTGCCGCGGTACGCCCCGACCTGACGGAAAAACCGGCCCGCCGGACGCGGATGGTCAAGTCGCCTTCGAGATCGGTCGATGAAGAATGAAGACGATCCGCCTGCGAGCGCGGCCGATCATCTTCCGTTGCGGAATGCATCCAGGGAAGGAGGCGTATCGTGCGAGTTCGTTTGCCGATCGTACTCCTGCTGGCTGCGCTGATCACGCAACTGAGCGTCGGCCAGCAAAGCCGCCCTGCCGATGAACGGGTCTTCTACACCAATAAACGCCAGTTCTTCCTGCCTTCGTCCGCGGATCCCAAACGGCCGATCTCCGAATTGCGGCTGTACGTCCGCGAAGATGCCGGCACCTGGCAGTACCTGACCTCCATGCAGCCGAATCAGAAGGGCTTTAACTTTACCACCAGCAAGGACGGCCAATACCAGATGGCCGTGCAGGCGGTGTTTCAGGATGGCAGTACCGAACCGTCCCGTGAACAACTGCGCGCGGAGTACAAAGTCGTCATCGACTCGATTCCGCCGCGCATCAATGTTCGGCCGTTCTCGACGCCCGAAGGGTCCGCCGGGGTCGAATGGGACATCATTGACGATGCGGTCGATCAATCGACCGTCCGCCTCGAGTATCGCTGGCCCGGCATGGTGGATTGGGCACCAATCGACAAAGGGGTCGCATTCAAATCCCGCGACTCGCGCACTTGGGTGCTGAAGCCCGATCAACGCATCGAGATCCGCGTCAAAGCATCCGACATGGCGAAGAACGACGCCACATCACAAGCGGTGACGACGTCCTCCACGGCCGGCGATTCCCGGCAGTTCGTCGGCGAATCGAACACGGGCACGGGCAACAACAACGGCAATAACACCAACGCTGCAGTCGGCGAGCGCTGCCCGGCTACGCAGCATTTCGTCAACAGCACCATCGTCAAGCTCAACTACAACGTAACCGTCGGCCCGTCGGGCTTGAAGAAGGTCACGCTCTGGAAGCTCGACGACAAGAACACATGGTCCAAGGCGCTTGAGAAAGACGGCACGGAGCTGAAACCCGACCGCGATGCCCCGGCCGTACTGCCGGGCGAACGGCCGCGCACCGAACCGCTGACGCTGACACACGATGTTGTGAAAGACGGCACGTACGGCTTCGCCATCGTTGTGGAAAGCCGTGCTGGTGTCAGCGGCCGGGACCCGCGCCCCGGCGACCCGCCGCTGACGACCGTCGTTGTCGACACGACGCCGCCGCTGGTGAAGATGAACGAGCCGAAGGTGCGCCCGAACGGTGCCGTCGCTCAAGGGGCCCTGGTCGACATCACCTGGACCGCGACGGACAAGAACATGGCCGTCGCCCCGATCACGCTCGAGTGTGCCGAGAAGCTGGACGGCACCTGGCGCGTGATCGCGGAGAAGATCGACAACACGGGCAAGCACACATGGGCCGTGCCGCCGACCGAACCGTACAGTTTCTACGTGCGCGTCAAGGCGGTCGACAGGGCCGGCAACGTGGCCGGGGATATCAGCAAGCAGAACGTCATCGTCGACCTGACGGTACCGCAAGTCGAAATCCGCGATGTCGCCCCGGGCGGGCGATAGCCACTTGCACATCCGCGCTCGCGGTGTGTATCATCTCCCCCAACGTACCAAACTTCCTGAAAGGACTTCTCATGCGTGCAACGCTGCTCGTTCTGTTCGCCATCGCCATGCCCCTCCCGGCGGCGGATGCGGACTACTACCCGATGAAAATCGGCAACAAGTGGACATTCAAGATCGGCGAACAGGACGATCGCTTCGTCTGGACCGCCGCGAAGAACGAAAAAGTCGGCACGCAGGATTGCGTTCTGATGGAAGCCCGCGTCAAAGGTGAAATGGTGGGCAGCGAGCACATCGCCGTGCTGAAGGACG
>JBBQII010000501.1:0-3739 GCA_038324795.1 Gemmatales bacterium | reverse complement strand
TGGGCAAATACGAAGTCGCTCAAGAGCAATACGAAGCGATCATGGGGACGAATCCTGCGGAATTCAAGGGACCGAAGAACCCGGTGGAAATGGTGTCGTGGGACGATGCGCAGGAGTTCATCAAGAAGCTGAACGAGAAGTTCAAAGATCAGAAAGTGAAGTTCCGGCTGCCGAGTGAAGCGGAGTGGGAGTATGCGTGCCGGGCGGGAACGACGACGGCGTACAACACGGGGAAGACGCTGACGAAAGAGCAGGCCGCGTTCGACGGAACACATAACAGCGGCACGAAGACGGTGGGCACATACGCGGCGAACGCCTTCGGCCTGCACGACATGCGCGGCAACGTTTACGAATGGTGCGAGGATTATTACGGGCCGTACAGCAAGGCCCCGAAGGACGGCACGGCACAAACGGTCAAGCAAGAATCAGACCGCCGTGTGCTGCGGGGTGGTTCCTGGGTCAGCGACTCGAGGTACTGCCGCTCCGCCTACCGCAGCAACGACGCGCCGGACTACCGCTACAGGATCATCGGCTTTCGGGTGGTTGTCGTTTCGCCGTGAGGATTGCTTACCATTTTCAATTTTACGTTTTACGTCTTGGTGTTCCGCTGCTGTGAGCGCAGCGAGCAGTTCCTGCGGGGAAAAGGCAACATTCAACATCGCCCCTGCCCGTCGGCAGCTTCGATGCGACGAGTCTTGGCTGCCGCGCGACGCGCGATCTTCCCAGTCGGCCCGCCTCTGCATTCCGTGCTGATGCCCAACTGGCAACTACGCACCGGCCGGCAACTGAAAACTGTCCCCGTTCACTCCTCCAGATGCAGCTCGCAGCGGGAGATGAGTCTTGGGAACAGGGGGACTTTGCCGAACAGGCGGTGCCAGCCGATTGCCGATTCGATGGCGGGGCGGTGGCAGAAGCTGCAGACGACGATGGTGCCGTCCGCACGGCTCAGCACGTCGCCGCGGTCCGCAAGGTGTTCTTCCACCACATGTTGTGTCACGTTGCGTCTCGCAAGTTCCCGGTCGATCAGGTCGAGGGCGTCGGGCTCCATTTCGTGCCGATAGATCGTCGCGCGGTCGAGCAGGTCCTCGGTAGTCGCCTGTTCGACGTTGGTTCGCACGCGTTCCAGGTTCATCTCCACGTTGCATTCTCCTGATGGGTGCCTTCCTATTTTGGCAGGTCGTCGACCGTTTGGGAACCATTTGACGTGCGAACACGTCCCAAATGCATCCACATGATCGGGGTTTCCTGTTTGACAGCATCAGTAACTGCCTCGTAAGATACCGTTACTGTCGACAGTTGTCTCTCCGCACGCAGCAGCTTTCAGGAGACTGAAGAGATGTTCCACCGCGCACTCGCCGGCTTGGCCGTTGTGGCCCTCGGCATCGCCGTCACGGCATCGCCGGGCACGGCCCAGCAGATCACTGTCCCGCAGCAAAGCAAGGTGATCGACAGCCACCTGCAAAAGGCCTGGAGCGAGAACAAGCTCGTGCCCGCGGCCAAGGCAAACGACTTCGAGTTTATCCGCCGCGTGTTCCTCGACGTGATCGGCCGCACGCCGACAGCCGAGGAAGTTCGCGACTTCGACCGCGACAAGGCGCCGAACAAGCGGCCACGCCTGATCAACCGGTTGATGAACGCCGAAGCCTACAAGATCAAGGACGCCGCCGGCAAGGACATGAAGGGCGAAGACGGCAAACCGATCGTCTTCGAATATGCCCGCGAATATGCCGAACATTGGGCCGACATCTGGACCGTCTGGACCATGACACGTACCGGCACGCACGAGATCTACCACGAGCAGATCAAGTTCTGGCTCGAAAAGCAGTTCTCCAACAACGTTCCCTACGACAAGCTCGTCCGCGACCTGCTGACCGCGACGGGCAAGGGCAGCGAGAACGGGGCCGCCAACTTCGTGATGGCGCACCTGGGCGAGCCGAGCCCGAACGAACGCCGCATCAGCGATGGCCCGTTCGATGCGATCCCGATCACGTCGCGCGTCACGCGCCTGTTCCTTGGCGTTCAGACGCAGTGCACCCAGTGCCACGACCACCCGTTCAACCCGGAATGGGGTCAGGAGAACTTCTGGGGCGTCAACGCCTTTTTCCGCACCACTAATCGCGACCGCACACCCGCCCCGCCGGCCGGAATGAACAAGAAGAAGGCCCCCGAGGCCATGCCGGTCACGCTCAGCGACGACCCGAAGCTCAACAGCGGCCTGCGCATTTACTACGAACGCCGTACGGGCGTGCTGATGTCGATCAAGCCGACGTTCCTGCCGAACCTGTCCGACCTCGAGAAGGACAAAGCCGAGCGCGCCAAGAAGCCACTGCCGGCCAACTCGATGCAAAGCCGCCGCGAGATTCTGGCTGACTACGTCACCGGGCACGACAACTTTTCGAAAGCATACATCAACCGCATGTGGTCCCACTTCTTCGGCCGCGGATTGAACGAACAGAACGTGCCGGACGACTTCGGCGGGCACAACAAGCTGATCCATCCCGAGATGCTGGAACAGCTCGGGGCCGAGTTCTCGAAGTACAAGTACGACCCGAAGGTGCTGATCGAGTGGATCTGCAACAGCGACGCGTACAACCTGACGTACATCGCCGCTAACAAGGAAATGGCCAAGCCGGACTACGATGTCTACTTCGCGCACATGCCGCTGAAGGCAATGAGCCCGGAAGTGCTGTTCTCCGCCCTTGAGACTGCGACCAAGGCCGATCAGGCCGTCGACAAGGATGCCCGCAAGGCCGCCCGCGACACCTGGATGACCAAGCTCGTCAACAACTTCGGCGACGATGAAGGCAACGAAATGACCTTCAACGGCACCATCGTGCAGGCCCTGCTGATGATGAACGGCAAGGAACTGAACGAAGAGATCAAGCGTCCCGACGGTCTCGTCGCCAAGGCGATGGCCAAGGCGAACAAGCTCCCGCCGGGCAGTCGCGACAACTTCATCATTGAGGAAATCTATCTGACCGCGCTGGGCCGCAAGCCGGGGCAGGCGCTGCTCGACGTGGAAAAGATCGACCCGAAGACGAAGCGGAAGACCACGTCGAAGGTGACGGAAACCCAGTTTGTCCTGCAACAACTCGCCGCCGCCAAGGCCTCGGCCACATCGGCCGGCGGCAAGGGCAAGGGACCCGTCGAGGCCTTCTACGAAGACCTCTTCTGGTCGCTGTTGAACACCAATGAGTTCATGCTGAACCATTGATGTGAAGAAGTGTGAAAACGAAAAGGGGCGCGTCGTTGACGCGCCCCTTTTCTGTTGACGACGTTGCAAGCGGCGGAGATCACGGCTCTTTCTGTTCCAGAACCTTGCGGACGGGGTGCAACGTCACCACGTCGGGAACTTTGTGCGTGTCGGTCCTGTAGGGTCCCATTTTCGGCTGGTGCTTGCGGTCGTGCGCCCAGCCCAGGAACACCCGGCCCGGCCGCCAACCGAGGCCCTGATAGTCCCAGCCGAAGGTGCCGTCGTAGGCTACCGGGCCGTCGCCGTGGATCAGCTTGCCGCCGCCGATCAGGCCGGGGCCTTCATGCTTTTCGATGCCCGGCTTGGCGAAGTGCGACAACTGCCGGGGTTGCCCCGCCCGTTCCATGGTGTGATCCTGCGGCCCCGCCGTCGATCGATGTGGCAGCAGCTTGTTCTCCTGCGCCCCGGCAAGACCGGCCGCGCCGAGCACTGCAACGACTGTCAGCAGTATCCGTTTCATGGGCTCCACCTTCCGTGCTCTGTTCC
>JBBQII010000500.1:0-3741 GCA_038324795.1 Gemmatales bacterium | reverse complement strand
GGCGGCAATGGAAGACGCCCTGCGTTCCGAGTTCGCCATCCGCGAGATCGTGGATGAAGTTCCCTTCAGCGGCCGAACCGACCCGGCCATCTCGCACGATCTGTTGACGCTGCACGGCATCGAGCCGACGCCCGGTAACATCGACCGGCTGCGCGTAGCGTACCTCGGTCATCTACCGAACCTGCTCGGGAAATTCGATGGCATCGTGCTGCCGGGCATTGCCGAGCTCCTTGAGCGACTGGCTGCGTCGCCTTCCGTGATCCTCGGACTGCTGACAGGCAACGTGAAAGCCGGCGCCCACTGCAAGCTGACGCACTTCGGGCTATGGCACTACTTCCCGTTCGGCGCATTTGCCGACGGCATCCACGAACGCGACGACATCGCCCGGGCCGCGCTGCCGCAGATCGCTTCGCATATTGGTCGGGATGTGCCGCGCGAGAACATCTGGGTCATCGGCGACACGCCGTTCGACGTGAAGTGCGCCCGCGCCATCGGCGCGAAAGCGATCGCCGTCGCGACCGGCTGGCACTCGATCGAGGAACTGCACGCGTGCGGTGCCGACGTGGTACTGCACGATTTCAGCGCGGTGGAAGAACTGCTGCGGACATGGGGAGTCGATTGACCTGCGTTGGCGAATATCCCGAAGGGATGTGGCATTCGAAAAGTGCCGCATCCGTTCGGCATACCTGCTAACCACTGGATTCCTTCGTCACCTTGTGGAATAATACAGACACTGCTGACTTCACACGCCCATGCGCTTGAAGGATTGATCCATGCGTCGACTATTTTCCGTCGTTCTTCTCGCTGCCATGCCGAATATGACCTGGGCGGATGGCAAGCTCGAATACAACCGCGACGTTCGACCGATCCTGGCGGAGAACTGCTTTGCCTGCCACGGGCCGGACAGTGCCTCGCGGAAGGCCGGTCTGCGGCTTGACCGGTTCGAGGACGCGGTGAAGGCGAAGGCGTTCATCGCCGGCAAGGCCAGCGAGAGTAATGCCATTGCCCGCATCTTCTCGACCGATGCTGATGAGCTGATGCCGCCGCCCAAGTCGCACAAGAAGCTCTCGCCCGGCCAGAAGAATACGCTGAAGCGCTGGGTGAACGAAGGGGCGGTCTATGAACCGCACTGGTCGTTCATTGCCCCGGTCCGCGGTCCGTTGCCCGAAGTGAAGGACGCGAAGTGGGCGCGCAACCCGATCGACCGCTTCATCCTCGCGGAACTCGAAAAACAAGGCCTGAAACCGGCCCCGGAGGCCGACCGTCGGGTGCTGGCACGGCGGCTCAGTCTCGACCTGACCGGTTTGCCGCCGAAGCCCGAGGATGTGGAAGCGTTCGTCAGCGATCGCGCACCGGACTACTACGAGAAGTATGTCGACAAGTTGATGGATTCGTCGCACTGGGGGGAGCATCGCGGCCGGTACTGGCTTGATGCCGCCCGCTACGGCGACACGCACGGCATCCACTTCGACAACTTCCGCGAGATCTGGGCCTACCGGGACTGGGTGATCAACGCGTTCAACAGGAACCAGCCGTTCGACCAGTTCACCATCGATCAACTGGCCGGGGACCTGCTGCCCAATCGCACTGTTGATCAACAGGTTGCGTCGGGCTTCAACCGCTGCAATATCACCACGAACGAAGGCGGCGCGATCGCGGAAGAGTACCTCGTCCTCTACACCCGTGACCGCACCGAGACGGCGACCGCGGTATTCCTGGGCCTGACCACGGGCTGCGCGGTCTGCCACGACCACAAGTTCGACCCGATCAGCCAGCGCGAGTTTTACGAACTGTCAGCCTTCTTCAACAACACCACGCAGGGGGCGATGGACGGCAACATCGCCAACACGCCGCCGATCATCACGGTACCGAAGACCGACGACCGCCCCCGCTGGGAGAAGGTGTCTCGCGAGATCGAAGCGGCCAAGGCGAAACTCGAAGCCCGCAAGAAAGAAGGCAGGCAGGAGTTCAGCAAGTGGCTGGCCGCCGCCAAGCCCATGACGACGGCGAAAGAGTTAACCGACGGGATGGTCTTCAAGGCCGGTCTGCAGGAAGGCAAAGGCAACGAATTCAAAGTGGTGGTCTACGAGAAGCCACGCACCGTGAAGCTCGACAACGGCTACACCTGGGTGCCGGGCCGCGGTTCCAGCAAGGCGCTGGCACTGGCCCCCGGCGGCAGCCTGCAGTTCAACGATGTCGGTGACTTCGACAAGAACCAGGCCTTCTCCGTCTCGGCATGGGTGAAGACGACCAAGCGCAACCAGAACGGTGCGATCGTCGCCCGTATGGACAGTGCGGAGAAGGGATTCCGCGGCTGGGACCTGTGGCTGCAGAACGACAAAGTGGGCGGGCACATCATCAGTGCCTGGCCCGATGATGCATTGAAGGTTGTCTCGCGCAATCAGTTGAAACTCAACGAGTGGACGCACGTGACACTGAGCTACGATGGCTCAGGAAAAGCGGCCGGCGTCAAGTTGTTCTACAACGGCGAACCGCAGCCCCTCGAAGTCGAAGCCGACAAACTGCAGGGGACCACGAAGAACAACGTGCCGTTCAAGATCGGTCAACGGCACGCGGACTCGCGCCCGCAGGCGATCAGCCTGCAGGACGTGCGAATCTACGATCGTTCACTCAACGGCGTCGAGGCCGGGCAGTTGGCCAAGGCCGATCGCGCAGGCGAACTGCTCACCATGCCCGCCGACAAGCGCACTCCCCAGGAAACGGATGAACTGTACGTCTGGTGGTTGGCCGGCAACGACAGTGCGTACAAGGCAATGGACAAGGAATTGGCGCAGCTGGAACAGGAAGAAGTGGCCATCAAATCACGTGGCACCATCGCGCATGTGATGAACGAACGCAAGGAACTGCCGGTCGCCTATATCCTCAACCGCGGCGAGTACGACCAGCGCAAGGACAAAGTCGGCGTCGGCACCCCGCGATCGTTGCCCGCGTTTGCGGATGAACTGCCGAAGAACCGCCTGGGCCTGGCGAAGTGGCTGCTCAAGCCCGAACAACCGCTGATGGGTCGCGTGACGGTCAACCGCTTCTGGCAGGAACTGTTCGGCACCGGCATCGTCCGCACCAGCGGCGACTTCGGCATCATGGGCGAACTGCCGTCGCACCCCGAACTGCTCGACTGGATGGCCGTCGAATTCCGCGAAGGCGGCTGGGACGTCAAGAAGTTCTTCAAGCTGCTGGTGACCTCGGCCGCCTATCGGCAGTCGGCCGCCACCACGAAGGAGAAGATTGAGAATGACCCCGCCAACCGCCTGCTGTCGCGCGGCCCAAGGTTCCGCATGGATGCTGAAATGATCCGCGACTATGCACTCGCATCCAGCGGCCTGCTGGTCCCGAAGATCGGCGGCGCCAGCGTGAAGCCGTACCAGCCGGTGGGCGTGTGGGAAGCGGTCGCCATGCCCGGCAGCAACACCCGAAACTACGTGCAGGACAAGGGAGAAAGCCTCTACCGCCGCAGCATGTACACGTTCCTGAAGCGTGCCGCTCCGCCCGCTTCGATGGAGATCTTCAACGCCCCGAACCGCGAGACATGTGCCGTACGGCGCGAGCGCACCAACACCCCGCTGCAGGCACTGGTCACCCTGAACGACCCCCAGTTCATCGAGGCCGCCAAGATCCTCGCCCAGCATGCGCTGGAAGCAACCAGCGACGGGGACCGCTTCCAACGCATGTCGATGCGCCTGCTGGCAAGGCCGTTGACGACACCGGAACTGCAGGTGATCA
>JBBQII010000499.1:0-3745 GCA_038324795.1 Gemmatales bacterium | reverse complement strand
TCGGCTCAATGACGGGTCGATGCCGCCGAAGGATAAGCCGCGGCCCACGGCTGCCGAACTGAAGCAGCTGAAGGCCTGGCTGGGCGACGGGTTGGCGGCCGCCAGTGCCGCGAAGCGCGGGGCCGAGGGGCGTACAGTCTTCCGTCGGCTGAATCGCTACGAGTACGAGAACACGCTGCGCGATCTGTTCGGCATCCCCATCGACGTGGTCGCACAGCTTCCGGAAGATGCGATGTCGCACGGGTTCGACAACGTGGGCGAGGCGCTGAACTTCTCCACGGTGCTGCTGGAACGCTACCTCGAAGCCGCGGATGCCGCCCTTGATACCGCGACCGCCAGCAGGCCGCAGCCGCAGCGGATCAAGGTCCGCATGGAGTACGACAAGACCTCCGACAAGTTCCCGAAGAACTGGCTGAAGCGGGATGACGCGGTTGTCTTCTTCAACTCCGGCTATTCGCCGACGGCCATGCGCGAGATGTCGGGCAAGGTTGTCGAACCCGGGGTCTACAGGGTGCGGGTCTCCGCCTATGCCTATCATTCGCCGGATAGGCCAGTGACGATGATGCTGCGGACGCAGTTCTTCGATCAATCCAAACCGGTCCGCTTTCATGGTGAATACGATCTGGAAAACAACAAACCGCATGTGGTGGAGTTTGAAACCCGCCTGACCCGCGGCGAGATGATCCAGGTGCAGCCGATGAGGCTGGGCTACACCAACAATATTGACCCGGCCACGTACACAGGCCCCGGCGTGGCTGTGCAATGGGTCGAGATCGAAGGCCCGCTGGGCCACGACACGTGGCCGCCCGTCGGCCACAAGCGGCTCTGGGGCGACCTTCCACTGGAGCCGATCAAAGGCACCAACAAGTTCACGCGCGGGCCGATGTTCACGGTCTCCTCGAAGCAGCCGGAAGCCGACGCGGAGAAACTGCTGCGCGGCTTCATGCCGCTGGCTTACCGTCGGCCGATCACAGATGACGATCTCAAACCGGTACTCGACATCGTGAAGGCCCAGTTGAAGAACGGCTCTGCATTTGAGGAGGCGATGCGCGTCGGCTACAAGCGAGTGCTCTGTTCACCGTCGTTCCTGTATCTGCGGGAGAAGGCCGGCAAGCTGAACGACTATGCCCTGGCGAGCCGGCTGTCATACTTCCTGTGGAGTTCCTGCCCCGACGCGGATCTGCTGAAAGCGGCCGGGGCAGGCACACTCACGAAGCCCGACGTGATGCGTGCCCAGGTCGAGCGCATGCTGGCCGACCCGAAGGCGCAGCGCTTCACCGAAAACTTCTGCGGCCAATGGCTCGACCTGCGGCAGATGGATTTCACGTCGCCGGACAGGAACATCTACCCCGAGTTCGACGAAGCTCTCCGCGACGCGATGCCGAAAGAGTCATACGCCTTCTTCGACGAAGTGCTGAAGAACAATCAGCCGCTTACGGCGTTCGTCGATTCGGACTGGGCGATGCTCAACGACCGCATGGCCCGGCACTACGGCATCCCCGGTGTCAGCGGTGCGCAGTTCCGCAAGGTACCGCTGCCGCCGGGCAGTCATCGCGGCGGAGTGATGACGCAGGCGGCCGTGCTGAAGGTGACCGCCAACGGTACGCACACCAGCCCCGTCGTCCGCGGCAAGTGGGTACTTGAACGGGTGCTGGGCCAAACGGTGTCGCCCCCGCCACCGAACATCCCGGCCGTGGAACCGGATATTCGCGGCGCAACGACCATCCGCGAACAACTGGCGAAGCATCGCACGGTCGAGACTTGTGCCGGGTGCCACGTGAAGATCGATCCGCCTGGCTTCGCACTGGAAAATTATGACGCGATCGGCGGCTGGAGAGAGTACTATCGTTCGATGGGCGCGGGCAAGCCAGTCAACGCGGCGCTGCCCGATCAACCGAAGCAGAAGGTCCGCTACAAGCAGGGGCTGACTGTCGATGCCAGCGACAAACTGCCCGATGGTCGGCCGTTCGTCAACCTGGATGAACTTAAGCGGCTGATGCTGGCCGACCCCGAGCCGATCGCCCGAGGGATGGCCGAGCGGCTGCTGACCTACGCGACCGGTGCCCCACCGACCGCCGCCGACCGCCGCGAGATCGATGCGATCGTCGCGAAGAACAAGGGCGAGAAGCATGGCTTCCGCTCATTGATCCACACGATTACGCAGAGTCCGCTGTTCCAGAGCAAATGAATCCGGAGATCCGATGAGTCTTCCGAAGCTGACCCGCCGACGGTTCCTGCGCAGCGCGGGTGTCGCCCTGGCGTTGCCGACGTTCGATGCGACGCTCGTGCGTGCCGCCGACGGCAAGCCGGCTGCACCGCCGCGGCGCATGCTGACGATCTGCACCACGCTGGGGCTGCATGTGCCGTTCCTGGTGCCTGCTGAAGCCGGGGCGGACTACAAGCCGACGCAGTACCTTGATGTCCTCAAGGATTTCCGGGCCGACACGACAGTGCTCTCGGGCCTGTGCCACGCGGAGCAGGCGGGCGCCAATGGCCATACGTCCGGCATGACATGGCTGACGGCGGTCAAGCATCCCGGCCTGGGCGGCTTCCGCAATACGATCTCGCTTGACCAGTTCGCAGTCGAGAAGCTGGTGCCCGACACCCGCTTCAGCAGTCTCGTGCTCGGCACGTCGAATTCCAGCCTGTCGTGGACACGCAGCGGCGTCGAGATCCCGGCCGATGAATCACCGAGCCGGGTGTTCGCCAAGCTGTTCCTTGAAGGCACGGCCGCCGAGTTGAAGACACAGGTCCGCCGCCTGCGGGACGGGCAGAGCATTCTCGATGACCTGTCGGGAGAGACAAAGAAGCTGGGCGGCCAACTCGGCACGCGCGACCGCGAGAAGCTCGAAGAATACATGGCGAGCGTTCGCGATCTCGAACAGCGGTTGCAGAAGGCCGAGGCCTGGTCGAAACGGCCCAAGCCGAAGGTCGACATGGCCCCGCCCAAGGACATCGCCAACCGTGCCGACATCATCGGCCGCACGAAACTGATGTACGACCTGATCCATCTCGCGCTGCAGACCGATTCATCGCGCATCATCACGCTGATGATCCAGGGCACGAACTCGATCCCGCCGATCGAAGGGATCACCGAGGATCACCACAATCTGTCGCACCACGGGCAAGACCCGCAGAAGATCGCGCAGCTGAGCGTCATCGAAAAGGCGGAATTTCAGGCGTTGGCCGACCTGCTGAAGAAGTTGAAGCAGTCGAAGGAACAGGACCGTACGCTGCTCGACAGCACAGCGGTTCTGTTCGGCTCGAACCTCGGCAACTCGTCCAGCCACGACACGCGCAACTTGCCGCTGGTCCTCGTCGGCGGCGGCTTCAAGCACGGCCGGCACCTGGCATTCGACCCGAAGACCGCCCCGCCGTTCAGCAATCTGTTCGTCTCAATGCTGCAACGCCTCGGCGTCGAAACCGACAAGTTCGCTGCGGGCACGAAGACGTTGACCGGTTTGGAGATGGTGGGTTGATCAACTTGTTCAGCGTGCATTCCAACGGGATGCACGTGTGAAGTCTGCTGGGACAAAAGAGGATTTGACCACGGATGACCACGGATAAAGGCAGGGGCTGGGATCTGTATCGTTTCTTATCCGTGTTCTCTGTGTAATCCGTGGTTGAATTCTTACTTTTAACGAGAGCTACTTGATCGTTGATCGCCCGGAGAATACTGCATGAACTTTACCGCTTGCATCGCCGGCCTGATCGTCGTCGGCACTATTGTCCACTCCGCCGAGCC
>JBBQII010000498.1:0-3753 GCA_038324795.1 Gemmatales bacterium | reverse complement strand
CCTAAGTGATCCTTCGCTCAAGGTCCGCCGGGCGGCCGGCGCCATGCTGACGGAACTTCTTGCCGGGCTGGCCCGCGATTTCGGCAAGCCGTTGATCATCACCTCGGGGAATCCGGGTTCAGTGTCAGCGCTGGCCGGTTCGGCCGGTTCGAGCATCTGGATGAAGAAATGGCTGGCGGCAACCGTGAAAGAGGAGCCGGGCTGGGCCCGATTCAACGACGACACACAGATTCTTCTTCCCTATTGCGCGATCGCGCTGACCGATCAGGATGACGAGATCAAGCAGTCCGGCGCGGAGGGCATCCGCATCATCGCCCGCGCCATCGCGGATGTTCTTCCAGATCCGAACTCAGGCAATGCCGAAAGCCGGGTTGTTGATCCGTTCGAATCGAAAGTGAAATGGCTGTTGCTGCAACCGTGTTTCGAATCGCTCAACTCGGCCGCGCCGTTACTGTCACAGGGGATCAGTTCCGCGAATGCCGTTACTCGGTCCCGTTCAGTGCGCGCGGCCGAGGCGATCCTGCAGGCACGGGCCCTGGCGCTGGCCACCCGGCAGTACCCGCCTGAAGACTTTGCCGAACTGACCACAGTCAATTATCCCGTTGATGCGCTGAAGCCCGCGGCCATGTCGGTCCTGCCCGCGGTCGCCACGCGCTTGAGCGACGAATCAACGGAACTGCAACTTGCAGCGATCGAATCACTTGAGCATCAGCAATCGGCTGCGCTGCCCTACCTGAAACAGATTCTCAATGCATCCACCCATGAAGATCTGTTCGTGCGGTGGGTGGCCACACGCACACTGGGAAGGCTTCTGAGCTTTGCTTCACCTCGGCAGGTTCCCGCCATCGTCTCGGCCATCGCTAGACGATTGGGTGACAGCGATCTCGACGTGCGGGGGGCGGCGCTCACAGCGATCGCCAAAGCCGGCAGTAACGGCCGACCGGCAACGCGTGCACTGCTTGCCATTGCCGTGAAGGATGACCCGAATCAGCGAGTCCAGGCGATCCGCACTCTGCCGTCGATCGATGCGGAGCGAGAAGCGACGCTCATCGCGATGGGCGGCATTCTGGCGGCCGCGCCGGACAACGTGCAACGGGCGGCCCTCAGCTATCTGGCGAGCCTGGGTGCCGCTGCCCGGCCGACGGTGAACCAGATTCGGCCACTGTTACTTGATGATGATGCCGACGTGCGTAAAGAAGCCGCGAGGGCGATTCTGGCGATCGAATAGGGGAAATCGCATGCCTGAAGAGCAAGCGAAGGTGTTTGACTTTGAATCCTTCGCTTGCTCTTCAGGCTAACCCCGTGTCGCGTGCTTCCGCTCGCGCGCTGCCCGCTTGTCGATGCCGAACACCGAACGCATGCCCAGATAGAAAATCTTGGAAATCGAACGCACGGTCTCCTTCAGCGAGACTTTTGATTTGCCGAACTTGCGGTTGTCGAAGACAATCGGCGTTTCGCCCAGTTCCGCCCCGGCCATGTGGCAGCGGTAAAGCATCTCCTGCTGAAATGAATAGCCACGCGACCAGAAGCGGGTGAGCAGCGTCCGCCGCAAAAGAGCAACGCGGTAGCAGCGGAATCCGCCACTGGCGTCATTCACCTGCATGCGGAAAAGTAATCGCACGACGACATTGACGCCTTTGCTCATCATCCGCCGGCTGAACGGCCAGTTGACCGTCCCGCCGCCGGGTACATAGCGTGAACCGATCACCACATCGGCATTCTTCATTCCGGCAAGCACGGCCGGGAGATACTTCGGTGAATGGCTGAAGTCGGCATCCATGTTGGCCATCAGGTCATAGCCGTTGGTCATCGCGTAGTTCATCCCGGCGAGAATGGCGGTGCCGAGACCGAGTTTTCCGGAACGGTGCAGAACATGCACCCGCGGGTCAGCCGCGGCCAATTCGTCCATCACCTTGCCGGTGCCGTCGGGAGAGTTGTCGTCGACGACAAGTACATGCGCTTCGGGTACAAGCGCATGAATTTCGCTGATCAACTGAGCGATATTCTCACGTTCGTTGTACGTGGCGATATTAACGAGAACGCGCTCATCAACGGGCACCCGGCCCGTCGCAACATCGCTTCCGGACGTTCCTGGTTGCATCGGCGGCAGTACCCTTCCTATCTTAAATGGAAGAACGACCCGGCAGGCCAGGCGTCGAACGCGGACGAGAGGCACCCGTATGGCTAGCAGTTTTGTCATTCCATGTCCCGATTGCGGGAAGCAGATCAAGGTATCCGAACAGGTCTTCGGCAAGAAAGTGCGTTGTAAAGAGTGCCAGACCGTGTTTCCGGTCGATAAGTCCCGGGCAACGCCGGTAAAGCCCCCCGCGTCCGCCAAGGCGAAACCAGCCGATGACGAGGACGACGGTAACCCGTACGCCCTGGCAAGCGACGACACAGGGATGGCGCGCTGCCCGCATTGCGTCAAACCGCTGGAATCGAACGACGCGCGAGTCTGCCTGAATTGCGGTTACGACCTGGTTTCCCGCACCCATCACAAGACCAAAGCCGTTTACGAGGCAACGGGCGAAGATAAGTTCAAATGGCTGCTGCCTGGAATCCTCTGTGCCGTGGGTGTCGTCATTCTGGTGACTGCCTCGATCATCATCATGGTGAAAACCACCAAGTGGATGAATGATGGGTGGTTTCACGAACAAGTCGACGGCAAGGACAAATACCTGCTGCATCCGGGCTGTTTCAAGCTTTTCAACGGAATGCTGACTGCGTTCATCTGCTTCCATCTCGGCAAGTTTGCCGTCAAGCGATTGATTCTGAACCCCGAACCGCCGGAACAGGTCATCTCGAAAGACGATGAGAATGACGATGATGACGAAGACGACGATGATGATGATTGATCCATGGCCGCATTCATGACCACGAACCGGGGCCGCCCGTGCTCGCCAAGTTGAATACATTCGCGCTGGTGGGAATCGATGCCGTCCTCGTCGAGGCGGAGGTTGATAATTCCTTCGCCAACGCGCCCAAGACCGTGATCGTCGGCCTGCCCGAAATGGCCGTCCGCGAAAGCGTGCACCGGATCGAGCGCGCCCTGTACAACCTCGACTACGCCCTGCCCGATGGCCGTACCGTTATCAACCTCGCCCCGGCCGACCTGCGCAAAGATGCGGGCGGCTTCGACCTGCCGATCGCCCTGGGCATTCTGATGGCCACGCATCAACTGCGACCCGAGCAGATGCAGGACTGCGCAAGCGTCGGCGAACTGGCGCTCGATGGCACTGTCCGCCCGGTGAAAGGGGCGCTGTCGATGGCGATGGCCGCGCGCGAATGCGGCTTCAAGCGTTTGCTGGTGCCGGTTGAAAACGCACGTGAGGCCGCCGTCGTCGAAGAGGTAGCCGTCTACGGTATCGGCACGCTCAACGACGCCGTCGGCCTGCTGGCGGGCCGCCTGCCGCTCGAACCGGCCCCCAGCGGGATCTCCGATGTTGAAACAAGGCTCAACAAGTACGATGTCGACTTCTCCGACGTCCGCGGGCAGGAGTTCGCCAAGCGGGCATTGGTGATCGCTGCGGCGGGGGCGCACAACGTACTTTTCATCGGCTCACCTGGAACCGGCAAAACGATGCTCGCCCGCCGACTGTCTACGATTCTGCCGCCGCTTTCGCCGAAGGAAAGTCTGGAAACAACGCGAATCTACAGTTCGATGGGCCGATTGCCCGCGGGCGAACCGCTGCTGACGACTCGTCCTTTCCGGTCGCCGCATCACACAATCTCGGATGCGGGAATGGTCGGCGG
>JBBQII010000497.1:0-3753 GCA_038324795.1 Gemmatales bacterium | reverse complement strand
CAACATGGGAAACTCCTCTCGAATGGAATATGAATTGAATTGGCCACAGGGTGTCAAGCGGATCAGTCGTGTTTCATCTATTGCGGGCACGGGCAAACGTGAAGTTAGACGGATTGTCTCGTGTCCGATGAACAATACAAGGTCGGTTGATCGATTCTCGCGAATATTTGGCTGCCGACAAGCCAGCAGCAAGGCTGACGGATCGCCAAAGTGATACGAGAAGATGTCGAAAGGTTCGCGCAGCGCGCGCGATGTGAGGCAATCGGAGAATGGAATGGGCGAATCGATGAGGCGTGGCGGCGCCTCATCGAATGTTGACAGCTTGATTCAGCTTCCCTTCAACCCCAAATCCTTTAACTGCCGTGCTTCGACCGGTGCGGGAGCACCGGTCATCAAATCGCGGGCACGCTGGTTCTTGGGGAAAGCAATCACGTCGCGGATGTTGATGGTGCCCGCCAGCATCATCGCCCAGCGGTCGAGACCCAGCGCGATGCCGCCATGTGGCGGCGCGCCGAACTTCAACGCATCGAGAAGGAAACCGAAGCGCGCCTGGGCGTCTTCGGGCGTCATGCCCAGTGCGGCGAACATGCGCGACTGCGTTTCGGGGCTGTGGATACGGATGCTGCCGCCACCCACTTCGTAGCCGTTCATGATGAGGTCGTAGGCCTTCGCCTTCACTCGCGCGGGATCGCTTTCGAGATACTGCAGGTCCTCATCGCCCGGCGCGGTGAATGGATGATGGTTCGCCACCCAGCGGTTCTCTTCCGGGTCGTGCATGAACGATGGAAAGTCGACTACCCAGGCGATGCTGAAGTCTGCGGCCGTGGGCTTGGCACCCTCGCCGCGCTCCCACCAGTTGGTATACAGCTTCAGAATGCCCGCCAGATGCTGCCGCAGCGCACCGAGTGCATCGCAGACGACCCGGTGCTTGTCGGCCACGAACAACAGCACATCGCCAGTTTCAACCGCGAAGCGTTCGCGCAGCGCCGTCTGCAGTTCCGCATTGAAGAACTTCTCGATCGAGCCGGTGAACTTGCCGGCCTCCACCTTCATCCACGCCAGGCCCTTGGCGCCGTAGCGGCTCACGAATTCCGACAGTTTGCCGCCCGGCTTCAGGTCGGTGTTCGAGAATTTGTCGGCAGCCTTGACCGCACGGATGCCGCGGACGACACCACCTGCCGCGATGACATCCTTGAAGACCTTGAATTCACTTTTCCCGGCGATGTCGCTGAAATCGATGATCTCCATGCCGTAGCGCATGTCCGGCTTGTCGCTGCCGTACTTAAGCATCACGTCTTCGTACTTCAGGCGCGGCAGAGGCAGGGCAATCTTCAAGCCGAGGATCCGGTTGAAGATGTCCGCGGTCAGTGCTTCCATCACGCGGAAGATGTCGTCCATTTCGACGAACGACATCTCGACGTCGAGCTGCGTGAACTCCGGTTGCCGGTCCGCCCGCAGGTCCTCGTCACGCAGGCAGCGCGCGATCTGGTAGTACTTGTCGTACCCGGCTACCATCAGCAACTGCTTGTACAACTGCGGCGACTGAGGCAATGCGTACCACTCCCCGTGATGCACTCGGCTGGGGACCAGGTAGTCACGCGCGCCTTCGGGCGTGCTCTTGCCCAGGAGCGGGGTTTCGACTTCGAGAAAACCCTGCGCATCGAGACTGTCGCGGATGACTTTGTTCAAGCGATGCCGGGTGATCAGTACCTGCTGCAGCGAGCGGCGGCGCAGGTCGAGATAGCGGTACTGCATCCGCAAATCTTCGTTGGCGATCTCTTCGCCGAACTCTGTGATCTCAAACGGCGGCGTCGGGCAGCGGTTCAGAATCGTGACCTTGGCTGCCTTCACTTCCACCTTGCCTGTCGCCAGCTTCGGGTTGTCTTTGCCCGGCAGGCGCGCTTGCACGGTGCCCGTGGCGGTCAGCACGTATTCACGGCCGAGTTCCTTGCCGATGGCAACGAGATCGGCGTTGTCGGCTTCAAGGACCACCTGGGTCAGCCCGTAGCGGTCGCGAAGGTCGACGAAGACCTGATCGTTGTAACTGCGGAAGGTATTGACCCAGCCGTTCAGGGTGACCGTCTGACCGATGTGAGTGTCGCGCAGTTCGCCGCAGGTGTGTGTCCGCTGCCAGTCGGCCATGAGAATCGCCCTTGTTCGAAGAAGACCAGGTCACGTGGAACAGAGATTATAGGAATGTCGCCGCTTGCGGCGTTGCCCGCTTCGCCAACTGGACTGGACAGGTGCCGTGAACCCGCTATTGTCCCCACCCTTGGCAGACACGCTTCCCGCTGAGGAGGTTCCGGGTAATGCGATACGTGAAACAGATGCTGTTGGTGACGGCCGGGGTGATGTTCGGTGTGCTGGGAACGATGATGTTTGCCAACCCGGTCACCTTCGTGCCGCACGAACTGAAGGCCAGCGCGGGCAATGACCGCTACCAGGACTACATCATGTGCACGGGTGCCGTCGCGGTCAATCCGCGGGCACCGACCGATGGCGTCTGGATGCTCGACTACCGATCGGGCAAGCTGCTGGGCACGGTGATCGACCGTTCCGTCGGCAAGATTGCCGGGTGGGCGGAAGTCGATCTTGTCGCGGAGTTCAACATGGCGCCGAAGGCCGATGTTCACTTCATGATGACAACCGGCTCGATCGCGCAGGGGCAGGCAGCACTCTACGTCGCTGAAGTGCAGAGCGGCAAGTTCGGCGTCTACACGATGGGTCCGTCGGATACAGGTGGCATCATCATCCGCCGGCATGACCTGACGACATTTCGGGCGAATGCGAACCCGAAGCCGTAATGGCTTTCCGCTTCTCCTCCGCCGAGCTGCCGCGAAGGTAGATCGGCTCAATCGACCACGGGTCGGCCTGATACCGCTTTGGCTGCGAAGCCGCGAGGCGGATCAGGCCGGCCAGCTTGATTTGCCGCCTCTCGGGTGGCACGACGTTTACCCCGGCCGGCAGCAGCGGTTCCACCACCGACACACCCAGCCCGGCAACAGTTGTGCCTTCGGAAACCTTTGCCGCCCACTCGCTTGCCGGGCAGATCCGCAACGGTTCCTGCACTTCCCAGCCATCTGCTTTCCGATAACGAGTGACGTAGATCATCCCCTGCAGTGCATCGCTGATTACATCCACCGTTCCGTCGATTCCATCAAGCGCGTCCACGATGGCATCGAACGTCGGCACCGCCAGCAGGGGGCAGCCGAGCGTGTAGGCGAGCGTCTTGGCTGACGCCAGGCCGACGCGCAGCCCGGTGAAGCTACCGGGGCCGATGCTCACGACCACGCACGTCAGATCGCGCGGCCGCCAGGCTTGCTCATTCAACAGTTCACGACAGCGCATGGTCAGGTCGCGGGCGTGCCTTCGTGCTTCGCTTAATTCGCGCTCGGCCAGCAGGACGCCGTTGGCGGCGACACCGACGTGGCCGATCTTTCCCGATGTCTCGATTGCCAGCACTCTTTCCAGCATTGCTGCCCGGCTCCTACATTATTCCACTGCGTTTCGACATCCTTCACCCAGTGAGCCCCGCATGGAATCGGCCATTGTTCACATCGACGGAGCATCCCGCGGCAACCCCGGTCCCTCGGCCTATGCGTTCACCATTAAGCCGCCGGGGGACGACACAGTCGAAGAGTACGGCAAAATGCCTGACACGACCAACAACGTGGCCGAGTTCTCGGCAATGTTGATCGCATTGGAGAAAGCGAAATGGCTGGGTTTGAAGAGTCTTCACATTCACTGCGACAG
>JBBQII010000496.1:0-3754 GCA_038324795.1 Gemmatales bacterium | reverse complement strand
TGTCAAGTCTAGGATAAGGTTCTTCGCGTAGCCTCGAATTAAGCCACATGCTCCACCGCTTGTGTGAGCCCCCGTCAATTCCTTTGAGTTTCAGCCTTGCGACCATACTCCCCAGGCGGGGTACTTAGCACTTTTGCTTCGACAGTAACCCCATGTGAAGGCTACTATCTAGTACCCAACGTTTAGGGCCAGGACTACCGGGGTATCTAATCCCGTTTGCTCCCCTGGCTTTCGCGCCTCAGCGTCAGAAAAGGTCCAGCATGCCGCCTTCGCCACCGGAGTTCCTATTGATATCAACGCATTTCACCGCTCCACCAATAGTTCCGCATGCCCCTACCTTCCTCGAGGTACCCAGTATCCACGGCAGTTCAACAGTTAAGCTGCTGGATTTCACCACAGACTTGAGTACCCGCCTACGCGCCCTTTAAGCCCAGTGATTCCGAATAACGTTCGCTCGGTTCGTCTTACCGCGGCTGCTGGCACGAACTTAGCCCGAGCTTACTGTGGATCGGTCAAACCTTTCGGCTTTCGTCCCCACTTTCGCGCTTTACAACCCGAAGGCCTTCATCGCGCACGCGGCGTCGCTCGTTCAGGGTTTCCCCCATTGACGAAGATCCTCGACTGCAGCCACCCGTAGGTGTCTGGCCAGTGTCTCAGTGCCAGTGGCGCGGGTCGTGCTCTCACACCCGCTAGCCATCTTAGCCTTGGTGGGCCGTTACCCCGCCAACAAGCTAATAGCACATGGACCCCTCTCGGAGCGAAACTCTTTACCAGCAACGAGATGTCTCGCCGCTGGGCCATCGGGAATTACCCATTCGTTAGAATGGCTATGCCCAACTCCAAGGTAGGTTATCCATGCCTTACTGCCCCTTTCGCCACTTCCCCCAGCAGAGTTACCCCCACTGGGATTCGTTCGACTTGCATGCCTAATCCACGCCGCCAACGTTCATTCTGAGCCAGGATCAAACCCTTCACAGAGTGTTCTATATAAACAGCTTTCGCCGTTTCGTGAACAGAAGAAGTTTGAAGCCGCCGGCTTTTGAAATCAAACTCAAAAGAACCTCTCAAGCCTCTCGGCAAGAGAGTTTACAGATGGGTCGATGCCAAAAGTCGGCATTAATCAGACCCATCTTCGATAGGCTCAACTACCAATAAATTGTCAAAGATCGACTGAAGAAGCTCGTACATCACAAGGGTGTTTGGCCCTCGCTCAACACTCACTTCGCATGTCCATTAGGACTCTCGTAATGTAAGGGCCACCAAGGGGAGTGTCAAGACAGTGGCGTAAAAAAAGTGGAAAAGATTCCCATGCACCCTTTTTGGGATGTGTTTGCCGGGCCATAAACCCTGCCGTGTTCCCGAGTGCTCAGCCGGTCGGGGTTCGCGCGGTCTTCGGAACCCGGGGAATCCGCTGGCGTTGGTCGGGGGCAAGGGATACAACAGCGATCATGAGTCAAACGCTCATGCTCGTCAAGAAGATTCCAGCTCCATTCGCGGAAATTTCATCATGTCGTCACCTCGGGTCTTGATTCTGCGCGCCCCCGGCACCAACTGCGACATCGAGGCCGCTTTTGCCTTCGAAACCGCAGGCGCACTCGCTGAACGCATCCATATCAACCGCCTTCGCGAACAGCCGTCGCTGCTCGCCCAGTTTCAGATTCTGATGCTCCCCGGCGGTTTCTCCTACGGCGACGACGTCGCCGCCGGGAAAATCCAGGCGGTTCAACTGGCTCATTTCCTCGGTGAGGAACTTCGCCTGTTCCGCGACAAGGAGAAGCTGATTCTCGGCGTATGCAACGGCTTCCAGGTGCTGATCAAGTCAGGCCTGCTGATTCCGCCCGATGAGGAAGGCCCCGTCGCCACGCTCAGCTACAACTCTCACGGCTACCAGGATCGCTGGCTGCACGTGCAGGTTGCGTCGAACAAGTCGCCGTTCCTGAAGGGCATCACGCGGATGCACGTGCCGATGGCCCACGGCGAAGGAAACTTCGTCTGCCGCAAGGAATGGATTCTCCGCGGCCTTGAGGAAGCCGGGCAGGTGGTCCTGAAGTACGTGGACGCGAACGGCCAACCCGGCGCTTACCCCGTCAACCCGAACGGCTCGCAGGGCGATGTGGCCGGTCTCTGCGACCCCAGCGGCCGCGTGCTCGGCCTCATGCCGCACCCGGAACGCCACGTTTTGGGCACGCAGCACCCCCGCTGGACGCGTGAAGGGCTGAAGAAAGAAGGCGACGGGCTGCAAATGTTCCGCAACGCGGTGGAGTACTTCAAGCGATGAATGCGGTATGATCACATTCATGAACGAACTCACACTTCCCGAACGCCATGCCTTGGCCGCCCTGCTCGAACTCGCGATCCGCGAGGATCTCGGGCAGGCGGGCGATGTCACATCGCTGGCAACCATCCCGGAAGACGCGACTGGCCGGGCGGCGTTCGTCGCACGGCAACCGGGGGTGCTGGCCGGGGTGCCGGTCATCGCACGGGTGATCGAGCGGTTCGACCCCGCCCTGCGATTCAAACCACTGCTGACCGATGGCGCGCCTCTGGCACGCGGCCACTGGATCGGCACCGTCGAAGGCTCGATGCGGTCGATCCTCGCGGCCGAGCGCACGGCCCTGAACTTCGCGCAGCATCTCTCGGGCATCGCCAGCCGGACCCGGCAGTTTGTCGATCTCGTCGCCGGCACGCGCGCAACGATCCTTGATACCCGCAAGACGTTGCCCGCCTGGCGACTGCTCGACAAGTACGCCGTTCGCGCAGGCGGCGGGCAGAATCACCGCATCGGCTTGTACGACGGCATCCTGATCAAGGACAACCACCTGGCTGCGATGGGCAACGACATCGAACAGGCCGTGCAGCGGGCCCGTGAATGCTACCCCGACCTGCCGATCGAAATCGAAGTCGACTCGCTCGATCAGTTCGAGCGTGCCCTCGCTTGCGGGCCGGCAATCATCCTGCTCGACAACATGGATCCAGACGAGCTGCGCAGGGCCGTTGGTCAACGCGACGCATTTTCGCCGGCGGTCAAGCTCGAAGCCTCCGGCGGCGTCAATCTCGACACGGTTCGCGGCATTGCCGAGACGGGTGTCGATCGCATCAGCGTCGGGTCCCTGACGCATTCGGCCCCGGCTCTCGACATCGCTTTGGACTACCTCGTGTAGCGTTGCCGGTGTAAAACCAGATTCACCAAGGCACCGGGGGAACCAGCCATGAGTCGTGTCGTCTTCGATGAACAGGCCATCTCACAAATCAACGGCCATACCGAGCCGAGTGAGGTCGTGGACTCCGCCGGCAATGTTGTTGGCTTCCTGCTGAAGCCGGAACTGTTTGCCGACTATCGGCTGGCCTGGGAACTGCACGAAGCTCATTTGGATGAACTTGACCGCAGAATCCGTGAGGAACCAAGTTACACTCTTCAAGAAATCCGGGACGAATTAGGTGTCAAATAATGGACCGCGTGGAGTGGGCTCGCTCGGCACGGCGCGAGCTAGCCAATATTTGGATGATCACTGTCGATAAGAATGCCGTTACCTCCGCCGCCAACTACACCGAGCGATTGCGAATGATCGACCCGACCCTTGAGGGAATTGCTATCCCACGTTCGCTGCGTCGCGTCGTTGTTACGCCGTTGACAGTTGAGTATCGAGTCAACGTCCGCCAGCAGCTGGTGTCGATCGCATGGGTCCAATTGGGCAAAGTCTGATGGATACAGCACTTTGCGTCGGTCAGTTCCGTATCAACCTCGACACCACCG
>JBBQII010000495.1:0-3763 GCA_038324795.1 Gemmatales bacterium | reverse complement strand
CTGCAGCGCCTTGTCGACTTCCGCCTGATACCGCTGGTCGATGGCAACCGACTTGCCTGCCACCTTCAATGTCGCTTCCAATTCGAACGGCTTGGGCGGCAGGCAGTTGTCCTTATCGCAGACGAGGACGCGGAACTTGATCTTCGAAGATACCGTGCCCGCCGGAGTGGTCGGCAGGACCACGGCCTTGCGTTCCCAAGTCGCTCCGCCGGGGTAATACAGCATCTTCTCGATTTGTGCCAGCGGTTCCGCCTTCTCTTTTGCACCGGGCGGGTCGAACATCTCGCCGACGTAGACAATGTCGCCCGGTGCCGGGAACGTGACCTTGTTGCTCTGAGCGCGTGCGCCCGGGTCTTCCTGCTTGAGCGGGTAGGTATGCCAGCCGTCCAGCAACTGCACGGTGATCTTCAGCGTGACGGTTTCACCGGGCCGGGCCGTGGCCGGTTCAAACGTGGCCTCGGCCTTTTTGATGATCTCATTGATTGTCGGCTGTGCCGACGCGCTGGAGACGATCAACAGGGCAGACAGAGCGACGGCGAAAAGTTTCATCCTGATATTCCTTGGGTCATACGGCCGCCCCGTCGGGGCGGCCGCTAAACGGGTCACTTGGAGTTCTTCAAGAACTCGATGAACTTGTCGATGTGGTTGATCTTGCCTTCGTTGTAGGTGCCAACCACGTCGAACTTGCCACCGCCGAGCGGTTTGACGACAGCGTACAGCGGCAACTGTTCGGTCTTGAAGACCGCCTTCTGGAACCTGCGGTTGATGGCCGCGTGGTCTTCCCGCACGTCGTCGTCGGGGGCTTTGCCGTAGAACTTCGCGGGAATCTCATCGGAGTACAATTGCACGCGCACGAACGGCTTGAACGCGGCCTTCACGTTGTCCTTTGAGAACACGTCTTTCTCGTTAATCTTGCAGTTGATGCAGGTGACGCCGGTGCAGTCGATGAACACCAGCGACTTGGCCTTCTCGGCCTCCGCCAGCGCAGCCGCCAGATCGGCATGCCATGACAGGCCATCGATTTCGACGGGCTTCAGGCCCGCGTTGGCCGGCGGGGCGACATCGGCCGCGGGCAGCAGGGCAAGAAACACAAGAGCATACATGCGGGTTACTCCTTGATCGGCTTGGCCGGCCTGTGATCAATGCAAAAGAAGACAACCACGGATTTCACGGATAGCACAGATGAGAATGCCTTACTGTGACGAATCATTGCTTTCTTATCCGTGTACATCCGTGTTATCCGTGATCAAATCTTCTTGTCTTGCGTCAGCGTGCCCCTACTCCTTCGGCAGCACAACGGGGGGTACGTCCTTCAGTTCGAGCGTGCTGACCGCCTTCGTCTTCAGATCGACGATGCGGATGCGGTGGGCGTTCGTGTCAGCCACGTACAGCTTGCCGTCCGCAATGCTCAGGCCCGCCGGTTCGTTGAACAGCGGCTCTTCGCCCTTTTTCGGCTCGCTGCCCACGAAGGAGCCGACGTTGCCGGTCTTCAGGTCGATGGTCCTGATCTTGCTGTTGTAGGTGTCGGCCACGTAGACCGTGCCGTTGTCATAAGCCACGCCGATCGCGTGCTGCAGACGTGCTTCCTTGCCGGGGCCGTCAATGTCGCCAAACTCGAAGAGGCCTTCGCCCACCAGCGTTTCCACCCGGCCCTTGCCGTTCATCGGCACCCGGCGGATGGCGCTGACTTCCGGGTCGGCCACATAGAGATAAGTGCCGTCGCTCGCCAAGCCGCTCGGCTGAGCGAAGCGGGCGGCGAACAGCGGTCCATCCTTGATGTTCTCCCGGCCGTCGCCGGCATAGAGGTCGAGCATGCCGTCTTTCAGGTTCAATGTCCAAATCTGGTGATGGCCGGCCATGGCGATGAACAGCTTGTCGCCCTCGCGATGCAGCGCCCACGGGCTGTTGAGGCCGCGTTCCAGGGCGGGGCCGCCCTCGGAGCGGTCACGATCCTGTTCGCCGGTGCCGGCAATCGTCTTCACCGTGCGCGCCTTCAGGTTCAACTCACGGAGCAGGTGATTGCGGCGGTCAGCCACATAGAGCGTGTTGCCGTCCGCACTCAGGGCCATGCCCTGCGGGTCATCGAACTGGGCCTTCTCGAATGCACCGTCGGTCTTGCCCGGTGTCCCGAGGCCGGCGATGTCGAGCTTCTTGCCATCCATGTCCGTGATCACGATGCGATGATCGGTACTGTCCGCGATGAAGATTCGCTTGCCCTTCGCATCGGCGAGAACCTTACCGGGGAAGTAAAGCGACGTCGGCTTATCGCGGAACTTGGCCGTGTCGAAGCGGATCGGCTTTTCGTTGAGCGTCTTCTTTTCCCGGTGGATCTTGATCAGCTTCTCGATATACGCGTCGAGGATCTTAAAGCGCCCCTCGCCTGATGTCATACCGAGCAGGTTGCCTTCCGGGTCAATCAGCGCCAGTGTCGGCCACGAGTTGGCATCGTACGCCTGCCAGATTTTCATGTCGGCATCGTTCACCACGGGATGGTGAATCTCGTAGCGCAGCAGCGCCTTGCGGATGCTTTCGCTGTTCTTCTCGTTCTCGAACTTGGCGGAGTGAACGCCGATGACGACGAGTTCGTTGGGGTACTTCTTTTCGAGCTTCGCCAAGTCCGGCAGCGTGTGGATGCAGTTGATGCAACAGAGTGTCCAGAAGTCGAGAAGGACGATCTTGCCCTTCAGGTCCTTCAGCTTGATCGGTGCCCCGGTGTTCAGCCAGGCGGTGCCGCCTTCGAGTTCGGGGGCCGGCATCAGTTCATCCGCCGGCGCGGGTGCCTTGCCTTTCGGCTGCGGCTGAGCCTGCGTCGCCTCGGGCCGGGGCAGGACGACGATGATCAGGGCCAGGACCATTCCCAGCAGGGCGGCCATGCCCAGCGGGGCGGCCCAGGGCCAACGCGATGCAGGGGCAGGCGACTGTTGCTCGGCAGACATCGGCTTCGTCTCCTCGACCGGGGGTGCGGTTAGCGGCTGCCCGTATCTTAGCCGGGCGAGGCGATGGCGGGAACAGGGATTCAGACGTTCGCCACGGGATGAGGTTTCAAAGATTTTCGGGCAATCATGCGCTGGCGGATGATCATTCCCGCAAACAGGGCAAGGCAGGCAATCAGGAGGAAGTGTTCCGGCTCAGGGGCGGCCGTGTAGTTGATGACGAGATTGTTGCCGACCAGCGACGCGTTGAACAGCCCGGTGCTGATGTTGTTCACACCGGTCCAATTCGTGTTCGTCGTCGTGAACGAGTTGGTGGTGATGGTGCTGACGCTGCCGAACGTGGCGATCGTCCATGAATAGTTGCTGAACGCGTTGAAGCCGTTGACATCACCCGCGGCCACGATGTTGATCGTGAACCGTGACCCCGACACGGCGGTGCCGCTGCCCACGCCGCTGACGCTGAGGAAATCCCAGTTGGTGCCTTGTGTTCCGAGCGTCGGAATGCTGTTGACCTCCCAGACATAGCTGCCACCGGCGTTGGCGGCGAAGCTGGCGCTGGAGAACGTGCCGATCGACTGGGCCGCCCCCGGGGTGACGATGCCGTTCACCGTTACAGTGGAACCGATCGTCCCCGATCCGCCCACGGCAGCGCTGCTGGCAACCGTCGTGGCCGAGGCCGTGCTGCCGTTGACGATCAAGGCGCCGGCCGAAACCGTCGTGGTGCCGCCGTAGGTGCTGGTGCCCGCGAGCGTCTGGCTGCCGGCCCCCTGTTTGATCAGGGCGACGCTGCCGCCGGTAACTGCGCCGCTGTAAGTGTAGTGGACGGCCCC